>CAZSPS010000356.1:0-11819 GCA_964608875.1 uncultured Ectothiorhodospiraceae bacterium | reverse complement strand
GGAGCAGCTCGTCGTGGGTGCCGACTTCGGCTACTTCGCCCGCCTCCAGCACCACGATGCGATCCGCGCGGCGGATGGTGCTGAGGCGGTGGGCGATGGCGATCACCGTGCGGGTCTCGTACAGGCGCGCGAGCGCCCTCTCCACCAGGTCCTCGGTCATGGAGTCCACCGAGCTGGTCGCCTCGTCCAGGACGATGAGCTCGGCGTCGGCGGCAACCGCGCGCGCGAACGAGACGAGCTGCGCCTGCCCGGAGGACAGGTTCGCCCCGCCGTGCGCCACCTCGAAGCCGTAGCCCCCCGGCAGGCTGCGGATGAAGCCGTCGGCCTGCACCTGGCGCGCGGCCCGCTCCGCCGCCTCCCGGCCCTGGCCGCCGCTCCGCCCGAGCGTCACGTTGAACGCGATCGAGCCGTGGAACAGGTATACGTCCTGGTGCACCACCGCGATCAGGCGGCCGATCTCGTCGGCGTCGAACGAGTCGATCTCCTCGCCGTTGAGCCTAATCGACCCCTCGTAGCCGCCGTAGGAGCGGGTCAGGAGCCGGATGATCGAGGACTTCCCGGAACCGGTCGGCCCCACGATGGCGAGCGTCTCGCCGCGCCGCACCGAGAGGTCGACGCCCTTCAGCACCTCCGTGCCGTCCGGCGAGTAGCGGAAGCGCACCCCCTCGAAGTCGAGGCGCTCGAAGCGCGGCGCGGCGGCGGCGGGAGCGCCGGATTCGGCGGTGGCGGCGGGCTCGTCCGAAGCGGGCGGCTCGGCCGGGTCGAGGGGCTCGGCGAGCAGCGCGCCGATGTGGTCGAGCGCGGCCAGCGAGCGCTGCAGCACGGCGAGCTGCTGCGAGAGCTCGCGCACCGGGGTGAACAGGCGCTGGATGTACTCCATGAACGCCACCAGCACGCCGATGGTCATCGTGCCCACGAGCAGCGCCCCCGCCGAGTACCACAGCACCACCGCCAAGCTGATGCTGGTCAGCCCCTCGACCAGCGAGTACAGCATCGCGTCGTAGAAATTGGAGGCGTTCTGGGCTTGGTAGAAGCGCCGGTTGCGGCGCTCGAACACGGCGCACGCCTTCGCCTCCGCCGCGTAGAGCTGCACCGTCTTCATCCCCGCCAGGCACTCCTGCAGGTAGCCGGTGGCCTCGGACAGCGCGCGCCGCGCCCGGAAGAAGGCGGCCCGCACCCGGCGCTGGAAGAACCGCATCGTCCACAGCAGCGCCGGCAGCAGCACGAGCACCACCAGCGTCGCCCGCCAGCTCAGCCAGAACATCATCGCCAGGAAGGCCACCGTCTTCAGCAGGTCCACGATGAGGGAGAGGGCGTGCCCGGCGAGACTCTCGCCCAGCGCCTCCACGTCGCTCGTCACACGGGTGAGGACCGAGCCGATGGGGTTGCGGTCGAAGTAGCGGCGCGGCAGGCGCAGGGTGCGCCGGTACACCGTCTCGCGCAGCGCGGCCAGCAGCCGGTAGCCGGCGCCCTGGAGCAGGCGGACGTAGAGCGCGTCGACCAGGTAGCCGACCACCACCACCGCGCCCGCGAAGGCGGCGAGGGCGATGAGCGGGTCGCGCCGCGCGCCGAGGCCGCCCGCCGCCACCGCGGGCAGCAGGTAGTCGTCCACCGCGACCTTCATGAGGAAGGGCACCAGCGCGGCGAGGCCGGCCGACGCCGGCAGCAGCGCGAGCACCACCACGAAGCGCCAGCGGTAGCGCGCGAGGTGCGGGCGCATCGCGGCGAGCACCATCATGGCGCTCCCGTCCGTGCGTACGAAGCGGCGCCACTGCCGAGGCAGCCGCGCGAGCGTCGCGGCCATGCGCGCGAGCGCCTGCATCAGCCTGCGGTCCCCCCGCCCTCCGGACCGCCGTCGCCGTCCGGTTCCTCCTCGCTCGCTTGGCGCAGCCACGCCTCGCGGTACGGGCCGGGGCGCGCGGCGAGGTCGCGGTGCGCGCCCTCGTCCACCACCCGCCCGCCGTCCAGCACCACCACCCGGTCCGCCCGCTCCAGCACGCTGATGCGGTGCGAGACGACGAGGATGGAGCGGGCGCTCGTGAAGGCGTGGATGCGGTCCACCAGCACCCGCTCGGTCTCGTGGTCCACGGCGGACAGCACGTCGTCGAGGATGAGCAGGTCGCAGGGCTTCAACATCGCGCGGGCGAGCGCGACCCGCTGCTTCTGCCCGCCGGAGAGGGTGATGCCGCGCTCGCCGACCAGGGTCTCGAGCCCGGCGGGCATGCGGGCGAGGTCCGGGCCGAGGGCCGCGTCCGCCACCGCACGCTCCACCTCCCGCCTCGCCTCCCGCGCGGGCACCCGCCTCGCGCCATCCGCACTACTCGCCCCGTGCGCCGTGTCCATCGCAAAGGCGACGTTCGCCCGCAGCGTGTCGGAGAACAGGAACGGCTCCTGCGTCACCGTCACCACGTGCCGGCGCAGCTCGCGCGAGTCCACGCCGCGGATGTCCACCCCGTCTAGCCGCACCGCCCCCGGCGGCGGCTCGAGGTAGTGGTTCAGCAGGTTGACGAGGGTGGTCTTGCCGCTGCCGACGGGTCCGAACACCCCCACCACCTCGCCCGGCGCCACCGCGAGGCTCACCCCGTCGAGCACCGGGCGCCCCGGCTCGTCCGGATAGGCGAAGCCGAGCCCCTCCACGGCGAGGCCGCGCTCGAGCCGCGCCGGCAGCGATGCGCCGGCGGCGGCGCCGGCACCAGCCTCGATCCCGACCCCGGCTTCAGCCCCGGTTCCGGTTCCGGCCCCGGTCCCAACACCGGCTCCGGCTCCGGCCCCAACCCCGATTCCAGCTCCGGTGCCGGCCCCAGCACCGGCCCCCGGCCGGAACGACGGCACCGCCGTCAGCACTTCCAGCAGGCTGCCGAGGCTCGTCATCCCCCGCTGCAGCAGGAACATCATGAAGGTCGCCCCCATCAGCGGGCCGGTGAGCATCGACAGGTACAGGGCGAACGCCGTGAAGCCCCCGATGGTCATCTCCCCGCCGACCACCGCGAAGCCCCCCACCAGCAGCAGCGCCACCTTGAGCCCGTTGACGACGTGCGTGAGCAGGGGGAAGAACCAGGCGCGCACCCCGGCCATCCCGAGGCCCGCGTCGCGCACCTCCCCCGACAGCTCCGCGAAGCGCCGCTCCGCCCAGCCGAAGCCGCGGAACGACTTCAAGGGGCCGAGCCCCCCGTAGGACTCCACCGTGAAGTCCGACAGCCCCTGCATGGCCTTCATCTGCCGGCGCTGGTTGCGGCGCATCCGCTGCACCGCGATCTGCAGGACCAAGAACCCGGTGAGGACGGGCGCGGCGCAGTACAGGGTGAGGCGCGGCGAGATCTCGTACATGTACCAGGGCGCCAGGGTCAGGGTGCCCACGGTCTGCACGAGCATCATCAGGCCGAGCCCCAGCAGCATCCGCACCCCGTTGATGTCGTTGTTGATGCGCGAGATGAGCTCGCCCGTGGGGTTGGCCAGGAAGTACCCGCGGTCCTGGCGCGTCAGGTGGGCGAGCAGGCGGTTCTTGAGGTCGGACTCGACGCGCCGCCCGGGGATGAAGAACAGCATGCGCGAGCCGGTGCGGGTGACCACCATCGCGACCGAGAAGGCGAGGATGAGCCACACCTTGACCAGGAAGCCGCCGCCGGACGGGTCGGAGCCGGGGCCGGCGGCCAGCAAGTCGATGGCCTCCTGGAGGTAGCGCGGGATGGCGAGGGTCATCCACAAGGTGGCGGCGAGCAGCGCCACGCCCGCCCCGAGCAGCCAGACGTGCTCCGCGGCGAGGCTCAGGAGATAGCGGAAGCGCTGAGAGGCGGACGGCGCCGGAGGGATGTCGGCAGAGGGAGAGGGGACGGCCCTCACGACGACGGTGCGGCGGCGGCGGCGGCGCTTCGCGGCAGCAGCAGGTAGTAGCGGCCGCGGCTCTTCATGCGCCCGGCGATCGCCCCCGCCTCGTCGCCGGCGCCCCAGAACACGTCGCCGCGCACCGCGCCGCGGATCGCGCCGCCCGTGTCCTGCGCCACCATCAGCCGGCGAAGGGGCGCCTCCCCCCCGCCGCCGTCGGCGGCCGGCGCCGTCGTATCGAGCCACACCGGCGCCGACAGGGGCACGAAGCGGCGGTCCACGGCGAGCGAGCGCCGCGGCGTCACCGCCACCCCCTGGGTGCCGATCGGCCCGTCCCCGGTGAGGCGCCGGAAGAAGACGTAGGACGCGTTCTCGTTCATGACCCGCCCGGCCTCGCCGGGGTTGCCGGCGAGCCAGCCGCGGATCGACTGCATCGACACTTCCTCGCGCGTCAACGCGCCTTCCTCGATCAGCACCCGCCCGATGGCCGTGTAGGGGTGCCCGTTCTGGCCGGCGTAGCCGACCCGCACCACGCCGCCGTCGTCGAGCGCGAGCCGCCCGGAGCCCTGGATCTGGAGGAAGAACGCATCGACCGGATCGGCCATCCAGGCGATCTCGAGGCCGCGCCCCGCGAGCGCGCCGTCTTCGATCTCGCGCCGCGAGGGATAGGGCTTGAGCCGCCCGTCCACCACCCGCCCCGCGATGCGCTCGCCCGCGTACTCCTCGCGGAACTCCCCGAGGGACACCGAGACCAGGTCGCCCGGCCGCGCCAGCAGGGGCGTGGCATAGCCTTCCGACGGGGTGGCGGACGCGGGCAGGATGGGTTCGTAGTAGCCGGTGAAGAGCCCGTCCGTGTCGGGGGCGTAGGGGACGAACCAGCGCTCGAAGAACGCGCGCGCCGCCCGGACCCGAGGCGGCGGCAGCACGCCGCAGATCGCCTGCCAGTCGGCGACGGTCCCCACCGGGGCGCCGGCAGCGGCGGCGGCGGCGGCGGCGCCGCCGAGCGGCTCGCCGCCGTCGCGCCGCGCGAGGACCGCGCAGGACCTCGCGAACGCGGCCACCGCCTCGTCGTGCCGGTCGTCGGCCCAGCCCGGAAGCTCGGCGAACGTAGTCGGCCGCCACGAGACGGCTTCGTCCCGGTCGGGGACGCCGGTGCAGCCGGCGAGCCAGACGGCGAGCGCCGCCGTCGCGGCGGCCCTGATCGCGACGGCCCCGTTCCCGATCACGGTCCCGGCCCCGGTCGTCCCGGTTCTGGACATGCGGCTCATCCGCCCGAGACCGCGGGCGGGCCTCCGGACGAAACCCGGCCGCCGGGCGCCGCCTCCGGGACGGGTCTTCGCGATGCCGGGTTCGTCCGCATGCTGCAAGGGGATCACGGGAGACAGGGGTCCAAGTCCCGCGATCATATCCCACGCCGGCGCATCGCATCCGCGCGCCGGCCTACTCGTACACGAACTCCTGGTAGCCGCGGCCCATGCGCCGGCCCCCCAGACGTCTCGGGAGCCAACTTTCCTGCGGATACCTGTCCCCCCGCGGTTCGACGAGTGCGCTTTCCCCGCCCGACAGGCAGCGGAGTACGGCGTGGACGGCGTCCAGGATGGTCATCCAGCCCTTGGCCGAAGCCTCGTCCAGCCAGATGGCGCAGGCGCCTCGGGGCCAGATCCCGCCCTGGATCCCGAACCGGTCTTGCACGATGAACGCCGGACCGCCCTCGATCTTGTCTCCGAGCCGCATGCCGGCGGACAGATAGGGGCCGTGGTCGCTGTACACCAGGAGGATCGCCTCGGGGTCGTTCTCTTCCAGATGACGGATGATCCGCCCGAGGTGACGGGCTGATTCTTCGCTGGCGCCGACGTAAATGTTCCTGAACCGTGCGAGCTGCTCCGCGACTCCATAACGGAACGACTTTCTCGGCGTATGTCCCGGTATCCTCATGTGGGCCATCACGAATTGCGGGCCGTCCTTGGCGCTCGCCTTCTTGATCGCCTCGATGATCGGAGTCTCGTCCAGAATGGCCTGTCGTTCCCGACGGTTTTTCTTCCATGCGAGCCGCCAATCGCAGTAGCCCCAGAAAGCGATGCTCCGCAGGCTGCGGTCCAGCAGCCCGCAGATGGTGGGTTCGACGACTCTGACGTAGTTGTCGATGTAGGGGCCTTTGCGTTCGCCCCCGATGAAGCTGTTGTAGTAGATCGAGGTCGTCTCGTAACCGTTGCGGCGAAGGATGTCGAGCAAGGGGCTCGGATTCCGGCCGGAAAACAAGTATGGATTGCTGTACTTTCTTCCCCTGGTTGCGAACAGCTCGTCTCTTTGCGAATAGTACACCTCGGCCTCCAGAGCCAGCACCGAGCTGAGGCTGTGCCTCGTAGTGATGAGGTCGGCGAAGAAGTTGGGAAAGCGGCGCATCTCGGCGTCGAACAGATCGTGGAACCCGGTCGTCTCCACCCCGAGATGTTTGCGGAGCAGCGCGCGCGGGACCATGGACTCGAACGAGACGAAGTACAGGTTCGGCGTCCGCTGGAAGGAGACGTGCCGGATGTTCGACACGTCTCCCGACACCGGAGTGTGGGCCGCCGGCGGGTTCCCGCCGGCAACCGCCGCCCCGAGACCCAGCAGCGCCGCCGCCGAAAGCGCCGCCCCGCCCCACCTCGACTCGTCGATGACGCGGAATGCCACGAACAGCCCCGCCAAGGACATGGCGCACAGCGGGACGAGGAACACCACCCGGTTCCCGGCGAGCCAGAGGTCGGTGTGGACGAGGTACGCGCTCCCGACGCTGGCCAGCACGATCAGCGACAGGACGGCGTTCGCCGCGTTCTTGCGGCGGAGCGCAAACAGGACGACGAGAAACGCGACGGCGTTGACCGCCGCGCCGAATGGGACGATGTTCCGGAGGTCGTGCCCGGAGAAGGCTTCCCTGGACGACGCGTAGGTGGCGGCGAAAGCGATCGCCACGAGCAGGGCGGCGAACGCGAACTTGAAGCGGGCGGCCGTCGGCGCCGGGCGTCTTCGTCGTCGGGTCGCCCGTCCCCGGCGTCCGGGCCCTCGCTCGCCAACCTCCACGGCGCCGGCCTACTCGTACACGAACTCTTGGTAGCCGCGGCCCATGCGCCGGCCCATGCGTCTCGGGATCCAACTTTCCTGTGGATACCTGCCCCTGCGCGCTTCGACGAGTGCGCTTTCCCCGCCCGACAGGCAGCGGAGTACGGCGTGGACGGCGTCCAGGATGGTCATCCAGCCCTTGGCCGAAGCCTCGTCCAGCCAGGTGGCGCAGGCGTCTCGGGGCCAGATCCCGCCCTGGACCCCGAACCGGTCTTGCACGATGAACGTCCGACTGTCCTTGATCCGCATGCCGGCGGACAGGTAAGGGCCGTGGTCGCCGTACACCAGGAGGATCGCCTCGGGGTCGTTCTCTTCCAGATGACGGATGATCCGCCCGAGGTAACGGGCCGATTCCTTGATGTTGCCGATGTAAAGGTTCTTGAACCATGCGAGCTGCTCCGCGTCTCCATAACGGAACGAAGCGCGCGACGGATGTCCCGGTCCCCTCATGTGGGCCATCACGAATTGCGGTCCGTCCCTGGCGCTCGCCTTCTCGATCTCCTCGACCACCGGGGCCTCGTCCAGAATATCCCATAGTTTCCAAGTGTCTATCTTCCGTTCTAACCGCCGGCCGCAGTAGCCCCAGAAAGCGATGCTCCGCAGGCTGGGGTCCAGCAGCCTGCAGATGGTGGATTCGACGATCCTGACGTAGTTGTCGATGTAGGGGCCTTTGCGGTCCCCTCCGAGGAAGCTGGTGTAGTAGATCGAGGTCGTCTCGTAACCGTTGCGATGAAGGATGTCGAGCAAAGGACTCGGATTCTGGCCGGAAAACAAGTTTGGATTGCTATACTTTCTTCCCCTTGTCGCCAACAGCACGTCTCTTTGCGAATAGTACACCTCGGTCTCCAGGGCCAGCACCGAGCTGAGGCTGTGCTTGGTAGGAATGGCGTCGGCGAAGAAGTTGGAAAAGCGGCGCATCTTGGCGTCGAACAGATCGTGGAACCCGGTCGTCTCCACCCCGAGATGTTTGCGGAGCAGCGCACGCGGGGCCATGGACTCGAACGAGACGAAGTACAGGTTCGGTGTCCGCTGGAAGGAGACGTGCCGGATGTTCGATACGTCTCCCGACACCGGAGTGTGGGCCGCCAGCGGGTTCCCGCCGGCAACCGCCGCCCCGAAACCCAGCAGCGCCGCCGCCGGAAGCGCCGCCCCGCCCCACCTCGACTCGTCGATGACGCGGAATGCCACGAACAACCCCGCCAGGGACATGGCGCACAGCAGGGCGAGGAGAGCCCGGTTCCCGGCGAGCCAGAGGTCGGTGTGGACGAGGTACGCGCTCCCGACGCTGGCCAGCACGATCAGCGACAGGACGGCGTTCACCAGGTTCTTGCGGCGGAGCAGATGCAGGAGCAGGGCGGCGAGCAGCGCAACGGCGTTGACCGCCGCGCCGAGGGCGACGACGTTCCTAAGGTCGTAGTCGGAAAAGGTATCCGGGGACGACGTATAGGTGGCCGCGAAGGCGATCGCCACGAGCGAGCCGGCGAACGCGAACTTGAACGCCATCGTCCGCAGGCGCCGCAGAGCCGTCGGCGCGTACGAAGGTCCGGCGCTTGTCATGTGAGCTCCCGGCCGTGATCGGCTGCAATCGGACACGTCGGGGTCGATCCTACAACGTTCCCGGCTCCGTGCATCGCGGCGCCGGCGGCGCGGGGGATCGGCGAAGCCGCCCCTCGGCGGCGAGCGGCGGATATAATCGCCCCCCCATGCACGGAGACGGCCCCATGCCCGAAAGCGAGTCCGCAGAGCGCAGCGGCGGCGGTTCGGCCCTGCTCGGCATCGAAGAGCGGCGCGGCGCGCGCGCGGCGCGCGGCGGCGGCGCGGCCAGCTCCGCGCTCGACCGCTGGCTCGCGCGCCGCATCCTCGCCGAAGCGGGCCACCCGCCGCTCGTCATCGAGCTGTGGGACGGCGCGCGCATCGAGCCCGAGCCGAAGACGCCCGCCGGAGCGGAGGCGCCGGCGCCGGCGGACCCCGTGGCGCGGGTCGAGATCCGCGACCGGCGCACCCTGTACTCCCTGCTCGTCAACACCGACGTGGCGTTCGGGGACGCGTTGAGCGCCGACCGCATCCGCGTCCACGGCGACCTCGTGACCTTCCTCGAGACCGTCTACCGCGCGCTCGACGCCGCCCTTCCCCGCAACTCCTGGAAGCGGCGCTGGAAGGAGCGGCTGAACCGCCCGCGCGTCAACACGCGCAGCGGGTCTCGGGCCAACATCCACCACCACTACGACCTCGGCAACGACTTCTACCGCCTGTGGCTCGACGAGGAGATGGTGTACACGTGCGCCTACTTCCCGCACGAGGGCGCCACCTTGGAGGAGGCGCAGCGCGCCAAGATGGACCACGTGTGCCGCAAGCTCGAGCTCCGGCCCGGGCAGCGGGTGGTGGAGGCCGGGTGCGGCTGGGGGTCGCTCGCCATCCACATGGCGCGCGAGTACGGGGTGCAGGTGCGGGCGTACAACATCTCGCACGAGCAGATCCGCTTCGGACGCGAGCGCGCGGCGGCGCTCGGGCTCGCCGGGCAGGTCGAGTTCGTGGAGGACGACTACCGCACCATCGGCGCCGGCATCGGCGCCGGCGGCGAGGACCGCTACGACGCCTTCGCCTCCGTGGGCATGCTCGAGCACGTGGGAGTGGACCACTACCGCACGCTCGGCGACGTGGTGGACCGCTGCCTCAAGCCCGACGGACGCGGCCTCATCCACTCCATCGGCCGCAACGCCCCCGGCCCCAACAACGCCTGGATCGAGCGGCGCATCTTCCCGGGCAGCCGGCCGCCGAGCCTCTCGGAGATGAGCGCGATCTTCGAGCCGCGCGAGCTCTCCATCCTGGACATCGAGAACCTGCGCCTGCACTACGCCCGCACCTGCCGCGCGTGGCTGGAGCGCTTCGAGGCGGTCGCCGGCCGGGTGGAGCGGATGTACGACGCGGACTTCGTGCGGGCGTGGCGGCTCTACCTCTCGGGCTCGGTGGCCGCCTTCACCACCGGCAGCCTGCAGCTCTTCCAGGTGGCGTTCGCGCCGGGGAAGTCGAACGCGGTGCCCATGACCCGCGAGCACCTGTACCCGCACCGGCCGCGCTAGCCGGCCGCGGCGGCGGCACGGCAAGCCGGCAGGCGGGCGGGCGGGGCGCGGCACGGCACGAACGGAGGATTCGGGGAGTTGGAACGCTTCGATGCGATCGTGATCGGCGGCGGGCCGTCCGGCTCGACCTGCGCGTGGCAGCTGCGGCGCGCCGGGCTCGAGGTCGCCGTCTTCGACAAGCGCGACTTCCCCCGCGACAAGGTGTGCGCCGGGTGGGTGACCCCCGCCGTAGTCGAGACCCTGCGGCTCGACGTGGACGAGTACCGGGCCGGGCGCGTGTTCCAGCCCATCCGTTCGTTCCTCACCGGCAGCATGGCCGGGCGCATGGTCGAGACCCGCTACGACGACGTGGCGAGCTACGGCATCCGCCGCTACGAGTTCGACCACTACCTGCTGCAGCGCAGCCGGGCGAAGCTGTTCACCGGACAGCCCGTCAAGCAGCTGGAGCGCGCGGGCGGCGGCAGCGGCGGCGGCGGCAGTGACGGCAGCGGCGGGCCGTGGCGCGTGAACGGGGTCGCCGAGGCGCCGGTGGTGGTGGGCGCGGGCGGGCACTTCTGCCCGGTCGCCCGCCGGCTGGGGGCCAAGGTGGGCTCCACCGAGTCCATCGTCTCCGCCCACGAGGTCGAGTTCGAGATGACCGGCGCGCAGCGCGCGGCCTGCGCCGTGGCGGAAGAGACCCCCGAGCTGTTCTTCTGCGAGGACCTGCAGGGCTACGGCTGGGTGTTCCGCAAGCAGAACGTGCTGAACGTCGGGCTCGGACGCGAGGACAACCGCAACATCGCCGAGCACGTCCGCCGCTTCTGCGAGTGGCTCGCCGCGAAGGGGCGGATCCCGGACGACATGCCGTCGAAGTTCAAGGGCCACGCCTACCTGCTGCACGGCCGCTCGCGGCGCCCGGCCTCCGGCGACGGGCTGGTCCTGGTGGGCGACGCCATCGGCCTCGCCTACGACCGCAGCGGCGAAGGCATCCGCCCGGCCGTCGAATCGGCGGTGATAGCGGCGGAGGCCATCGCGGGCGCGGGCGGCGAGTTCGACGAGTCCACCTTCGCCGGCTACGAGGGCCGGCTGGAAGCACGCTTCGGACGGCGCGGCACCGAGACCGGGCCGCCCGCCTGGCTCCCGGAGCCGCTGCGCCGCAAGGCCGCCGCCCAGTTGCTCGGGGCCGGCTGGTTCGCGCGCCGCTTCGTCCTCGACGGCTGGTTCCTGCACCGCCGCCAGCCCCCCCTGCCCGCCAACTGATCCCTCCCCGTTACGGGCCGTCCGGACGGGCGGGCGCGCGCCGCTTCTCCTCTTCGAACGCGGCGCGGCGCGCGGCCAGCTCGGACGGCGGGATGCGGCGCACGTTGGCGTAGTCGTCCTTCCACCCCGGGTCCGCGCTCCACACGAGCGGCGAGTGCACGGTGGTGCGGGGCGCGCGGGCCGATTCGAGGAGCCCGAGCGCCAGCTCCAGCGTGAAACGCTGCGAGTCCTCGTCGAAGGGCCGCCCGGCGGCGTTGCCGAGCGGGAAGTCGCTGAACACGAAGCGCGGCACGCCGCAGTGCTCCACGATGTCCTTCGCGCACCCCATCACCACGGTGGGGACGCCGTGCCGTTCGAGGTACCGGGCGGCCAGGCTCACGGACTGGTGGCACACCGGTCAGTTGGCGACCAGCACCGCCGCATCGGCTTCGTCCTCGTGCACCCGCCGCAGCAGGGCCGGGCAGTCCTGCTCCAAGGTGGCGCGCCGGCTGCGGTTGGTGGGAAGGCCGTGGAAGCGCGGGGCGAGCCGCCCCACCCGCCCGGTACCTCGAACGGCACGGCGTCCCCACCGTGGTGATG
>CAZSPS010000355.1:0-2489 GCA_964608875.1 uncultured Ectothiorhodospiraceae bacterium | reverse complement strand
CCCGAGCCCCGCCACCGGAGCCAGCCCATGCCGAGCGTGAACGTCAACGGCGCCGCCCTGCACTACCGTTTCGACGGCCTCGAGGATGCGCCGGTCATCCTCCTCTCCAACTCCCTCGCATCGAACCTCGGCATGTGGGACCCGCAGCTCGCCACCCTGCTCGATCTCGGGTTCCGGGTGCTGCGCTACGACAGCCGCGGCCACGGGCGCTCCGAGGTCACCCCCGGGCCCTACACCATCGAGCTGCTGGCCGAAGACGCGGCCGGGCTGCTCAATGCGCTCGGGATCGAGCGCGCGAGCTTCCTCGGGTGCTCGAAGGGCGGCATGGTGGGGCAGATGCTCGGCACGCGGCACGGCGGGCGGATCGACCGGCTGGTGCTGTGCGCGACCTCGGCCTGGACGGGCGGCCGGGAGGTGTGGGAACCGCGCATCCAGGCCGTGGCCGAGGGCGGCATGGCGGCGGTGGCGGAATCGACCATCGACCGCTGGTTCACCCGGCCGGGGCAGGAGCGGATGCCGGACGAGGTGGAGCGGGTGCGGCAGATGGTGCTCGCGACCCCGCCCGAGGGGTTCATCGCCTGCGCCCAGGGGATCGCGGACATGGACCAGCGCGAGAGCATCCGGGCGATCGAGCGCCCGACCCTGGTCATCGTCGGCGAGCACGACCCCGGCACCCCGCCGTCGGCGGCCGAGCTCATCCACGACCGCATCCCGGCCTCGAGGCTGGTGGTGCTCGAAGACTGCGCGCACTTCTGCAACGTCGAGCAGGCGGGGACGTTCAACGCCGCCCTGCGGGCGTTCCTCGGGGCGTGAGCACGGCCCCCGCCGCAACCCCCGCCCCTACCGCCCGCGCCGCCGGACGCCGCTGACCTGGAACCGCGACCCCCGCCCGCGCCGCAGCCGCAGCCGCCGCAGCAACCGCCACCGCCACCCACCGGCGCCCGCGACGCCTTGGGACGCCTGACGCTCTCCGTCTACATCCCCGCCGTGTGCGTCGCCCTGGGGCAGCAGGCGACGCTCATCATGCTGCCCCTGTACGCCCTGGAGCTGGGGGGCGGGGCGGCGGGCGCCGCCGCGGTGCTCGGCCTGCGCGGGCTCGGCACCATGCTCTCCGACCTCCCGGCCGGCGTCGCCGCTACCCGGTTCGGAGACAAGCGCACCATGCTCGGCGGGACGGCGCTGGCCGCGCTCGCCTGCATCGGCTTCACCGTCACCGCCCACCTGTGGGTGCTGGGCCTTTGCGCCCTGGTGTTCGGGGCCGGGCTCGGCACCCTCATGCTGGGGCGGCTGCACTACGTCACCCGCCACTGCCCGGCCGAGTACCGGGGCCGCGCGGTCACCATGCTCGCGGGCATCCAGCGGGTCGGGCTCTTCGTCGGCCCCGCCGCGGGCGGCCTGCTGGCGGAGGCGTTCGGCTTCGCCGCCGCCTTCGCCGCCGCCGCGGTCCTCGGCGTCGCGGGCCTCGTGCTCATGGCGATCTTCGTGCGGCGCACGCCTCCCGGCATGCTCGGCGTCGGCGGCGGCGCCCAGCCCCCGCTCGCCGCCATCGCGCGCATCGTGCGCGAGCACCGCGGCGTGTTCGCGCGCGCCGGCCTCTCCTCGGTCGCGATGCAGTTCGTGCGCTCCGCGCGCCAGCTCCTGGTCCCGCTGTGGGGCGAGGCCATCGGGCTGGACACGGCCAGCATCGGGCTCGTCTTCGGGCTCTCCTCCGCCCTCGACGCCGCGATGTTCCTGCCCGCGGGCTGGCTGATGGACTTCCGCGGGCGCAAGTGGTCCGCGGTCCCCTCGCTCGCGGTGCTCGGCGCGGGGCTGGCGTTGCTCCCCCTCGCCGACGGCTTCTGGAGCTACCTCGCCGCGGCGCTCGTCTCCGGGCTCGGCAGCGGCTTCGGCACGGGGGTCGTGATGGCGTTCGGCGCGGACTTCTCGCCGCGCGCCAACCGCGGCGAGTTCCTCGGCGTGTGGCGGCTGGTGGGAGACGCGGGCCACGCCGGCGGCCCCTTCGTCATCGGCGCCGCGGCCGGCGTCTTCGCCCTCGGGGGCGCGCTCGTGTTCGCAGGCGCGGTCGGGCTCGCCGCCGCCGCCCTCACCGCGCTGCTCGTGCCGGAGACCCTGCGCCGCCCGCACGGGAGCAGAGGCGCGGCCGGCGCCGCACCCCCCGGAAGCTCTCCTTGACCGGAGCGCGCCGGAGGCTCAGAGCAACAGCTTCAGCATCGTGAAAGTCGCCGCCTGGGACGCGACGAACAAACCCACCATAGCGACGATGATCTGGCGAAAGCCCCGCTCCATCCGGACCTCGAGCCGGGCGATGTCGGCCCTGAGACCGCTCTCGACTTGCGTGACCTCGTGCTTGGTGGCGGCTTCGTGGGCGTAGGCCACGCCCTCCACCGCCTCCTTCGCGATCTGCTCGCTCGCGCCGGCCTCGACCAGCGCACGATAAAGCGCCGTCCCGTTCACGTTCCTCTCCTCCGTCCTTGGATCGCGTCCATTCG
>CAZSPS010000354.1:0-3057 GCA_964608875.1 uncultured Ectothiorhodospiraceae bacterium | reverse complement strand
GGACGGTCAGCGTGGCGCCCTCCACTTCCACCGAGGCCGTCGACGGGTCCGACGACGACGCCGTGAGGACAAGGCGGTGCCCCGCCGGGCTGCGGAAGGCGCCCGACAGATCCACCGTCAGCGCCGCGCCCACCGCCACCGTCCGGTCGCCCAGCTCGCGGGCCACCTCCGGGCGGCGGTCCTCGACTTCCCCGCCGCCGCCACCGTCCGAGCCGCCTCCGCCGCCAGTGCCGGGAGTGGGCGGCGGGCCGCCGCCGCCACCGTCGTTGACGTCATTGTCGCTGACCGACACCGAGGCCGTGGCCCGGCTGCCGTGCGGCGAGTAGCCGATCCCCGTCCCCACCGCCGCTGTGACCCGCCCGTCCGGCTCGTCGACCGCATCATCGACCGTCGCGACGGTGAGGGTGGCCGTGCCGCCCGTGTCAATGGGCACCGTCCGCTGGCCCGAGGCCGCGAACCCGCCGCCGACCACGTTGACGTTCACGGTGATGCTGACCGTCGGCGTCGGTTCCGCCGTCAGCGTGAACCGGGCCGCGCCGCCCTCCGTCACCGCAGGACCGCCAGTGATGCGCACCACCGGCGTGTTGGGCGGCGGGTCGTCGTCGTCGGTCACCGTCACCTCCGCCGACGACGGCTTCCCCACCGCATAGCCGCTGCCCGAAAGCACCGTCAACGTCACCGGGCCGCCCGGCTCGTCCGCCGAGTCGTCAACCGTCGCCACCGTGAAGTCCTTCGAGGCGTCGCCGACCGGGATCGTGACCGTCCGGTCGCCCTCGCCGCCCGACGCCACGAAGTCGCTGCCCGCCGCGTCCGTCACCCGAACCGTCACGTCCAGCGCCGACGTGGTCGCCCCCGTCCGGCTCACCTTGAACGCCGCAGCCGTCCCCTCCGGCACCGACGACGCCGACTTCCGGGAGACCGTCACCGTCGGCAGCGCCGCCGTCGCGTCGTCCCTGATCGTCACCGTCCGCGTCCCGCCCCGCAGCGGCGGCCGCCGGTGGCAGCCGCTCGTCCCCGACAGCGCCAGCGTCGCCGTCTCGTCACCCTCCGCAGCGCGGTCCGCCAGCGCCACCACCCTGACCTTGTAGTTCCTGCCGTACAGGTCCAGCGCGCCTTTCGACAGCCTCAGCCAAGTCTGGTTCGCCCGGTCCTCGTTGAAGGTCCACACCTGGTAGTCGGCGCCCTCCCGCGCCGTGCCGCCTAGCGTGAACTTGACGGTGCAGCCCTGCCGGTAGCCGGGGCCCGTCCAAGTCAGCGCCATGTCCGAGTACGTCCCCGCCTTCGGGTTCTGGGAGGACACCTGAACGCCCTCGTCGATGGCCGCGGCGCTCGGCGCACCCAGGGTCAGCGTGACCGGCGGCGGTGCCGTGCCCACGGTGATCTCGAAGCTGTCGGAGGCCGAGCCGCCCTTGCCGTCGCTGGCCTTGCCGTCGCTGGCCGTGACCTTGACCGTCACGGTGCCGGCATCGCCCGACCGGGGCGTCCCCGAAAAGGTCCGCGTGTCCGCATCGAAGGCCAGCCAGGACGGCAGCGCGGTGCCGTCGCCCTGCGTCGCCGCGTAGGTCAGCGTGTCCTTGTCGCCGTCGGCGAACGTGTTCGCCGGGAAGGCGTAGCTGAACACTGTCCCAACCGTCACCGACTGGTCCGGGATCGCGTTCGCCACCGTCGGGGCCCGGTTGGGGTCGTAGATGATAAACTCCCCGAAGTTGTCGATATTCCACGAGCCGCCGCTCGCGCCGCCGTAGGTGCCGAAGTTCACCGAGCCCGGTGAGAGGTCCACCGTCTCGCCGCCGCTCTCCTTCACTTTGTCGGTCCGGGCCGTCAGCGTAACCGTCACCGAGGTCGCGCTCTGGCCCGTGGTGGGGCCGGTGAACCGCACCTGTGCCCCGGCGGCCATGAGGTTCTGGCAGGTCACGCCGGTCGGCAGCGTGCCGGGACAGGCCAGCGTGTAGTCGGTGATGCGACCCGCCGCGCCCGCGCCTTGGTTGAGATGCGCCATCACCACCCAGATTCTCTCCCCGCTCCAGAGGCCGCGGCTGATGGAGACCGTGAAGTCCTTCGTCGAGCCCTCGAACACCGCGTCCGTCGTGCCCGTCAGCGTGACGTTCGTATAGTCGTCGTCGTCCACCGTGCGCATGGCCGACGAGGGCGAGCCGAGGGTGTACTTCGCGGCGTCCGCCAGGACCGTCACCGTCACCCGGCCGTCCGGCTCGTCCGCGCTCTCGCGGAGACCGCCCACGGTGGGTACGCTGTAGTCTGCCGTCTGGCTGCCGATGGGGATGCTGACCGTCTTGTCGCCCTCAGCGAACAAGGCCAAGAAGTCGCTGTTCGGCGCGTCGTCCACGTGCAGCTTCACCGCCAGCGCCGAGGTCGTCGCCCCCGTGCGCGTCACCGTGAACACCGCCGCCGAGCCCTCCCTCACCGACGACGTCGCCTTCGGCGCGATGGTCACCGTGGGGAGCGTCTGGGCGGCGGCGTCCGGGGCGGGAGCGAGGAACGGCAGCGCGAGCAGCAGGAGCGTGCGGAGGGCAGCGCCCGCGCACCCAAGCAGGCAACGGCGCGTGTCGAAACTGTCGGTAGCGGGAAGCCTGCGGCGGGAGGAATCAGGCGGTGATGGCGGTCGGCCCGGACGGCGGAGCCAGCGCCGCAAGGGGCCGGACTCGCTCATGGCCGACGGCTCGGCTCGGCTCGGCTCGGCTCGGCTCGGCTCGGCTCGGCTCGGCTCGGCTCGGCTTGGCTTGGCTTGGCAGGGAGTGTACCAGCCGTCCGGCCGCGGCCGTCAAACTCACGTTCAAGTCATCCATCGTCGAACCCCCACCCTTTGGAAGAAGCGCACAAGCGCTGGCGCTCCAAATTAATCGACCTTCAGACTGCGATAGTACAACAACCAGTGTGCCAAATGACCGCTTCCAGCGCTTCAAATGCGCAGTCGGGTGAGCTCCGCCTGTGCCCAAGCTGCAAGTTCGCTGGCAAGTCGGATTGCGGATTCAGCCTCCTCCCATGTGACGGGTTTGGGCGGGGCGCTGTGAGTGTGTTGATCAACAGGGTAGCGGTAGA
>CAZSPS010000353.1:0-2704 GCA_964608875.1 uncultured Ectothiorhodospiraceae bacterium | reverse complement strand
GCGGGCGAGCTCCTGGACGACGTCCTGGTCGTCTTCTACCGGGCCGCCCCGGAGGGTTCCGGGTTCGCCGCCTCGCCGCTTCGCTCGTTCTCGTTCGAGGCGGGCGTCGCCACGAGCGAGGTGCGGCTGCCGATCCCCGCGGACGACGACACCGAGGACGAAGCCTGGCGGGTGGCGATCGAGGGCACGGACCGCTATGCCGCGTCCGCGGCGGCGGGCGAGGCGGCGTTCGCCGTGCGCGACCTCGGGGTGGCCGTCACGGTCGCGGATGCGCCGGCGGTGGACGAGGGCGGGGAGCTCGTGTTCCCGGTGCGCCTGGCGGCGGCGAGCGACCGGGCCATCACGGTCGGCTACACGCTGGGCGGCACGGCCACGGCGGGCAGCGACTACACGGACGAGACGGGCGGCATGTTGACCATCGCGGCGGGCGACAGGGCCGGGGACATCCGCGTGGCGACGCTGGCGGACGCCGTGAGCGAGATGGACGAGACGGTCGAGGTCACGCTCACCACCCTCGCCCCGAGCGGCGCCGCGCGGCTCGGCGCGGAGGCGTCGGTGTCGGCGTCGGGCACGATCCGCAACGCCGCCCCGCCGATGCCGGACGCCGGCCTGCCGGTGGTGTCGGTGACGGTCGCGAGCCCCGAATACATCCTGGGCGAGGACTTCGGGATCGAGTTCCGGCGCGAAGCGGGCGACCTCGCCCAGGAGCTGACCGTCTCGTACAGCGTGATCCGCGATGGCAACTACGTCGGATCGCGCGGAAGCCATTCGGCCACCTTCGCGGCCAACGCCGCCACGACGACGCCGGCCGAAAGCCTGTCGCATTCTTCGGATGGGGACAGGGGGCACGACAACCGCTATGCGATCGTGATCGAGGAATCGGAGGATTACGCCGTCTCCGAAGCGGCGGGCAGGGCCAATCTCGTCGTCCGCGACAGTTTCCTGTTCCCGTTCGTCTCGGTCTCCGATGCGCCGGCGGTGGACGAGGGCGGGACGCTCGTCTTCCCGGTGCGGCTCAGGAACCCGGACCCCGGCACCGTCTTCTCGAGCGAGCCGCTCACGGTGCATTACAGGCTCGGCGGCACGGCCGCGGCCGGCGCCGACTACACGGGCGCCGCGAGCGGCAGGCTGGTCCTGCTGGAGGAGGCGGGCAGCGTCGATCAGGAGCGGAACGGGGAGATCCGCGTGGCGACGCGGACGGACGCCGAGAACGAGCCGGACGAGACGGTGTCGGTCCGGATCGTTTCCATCTCGCCGCGCCGTGTCGCGCGGATCGGCGTCGCGACGGCCGAGGGCGCGATTCGCGACAACCCGCTGCCGGTCGTGTCGGTGACCGCCGACCGGCCCGAATATGCCGAGGGCGAAGAGATCGGATTCACGTTCAGTCGGGATGGGGACGACCTGGATCAGGCGTTGGACGTCCGTTACCGGGTTCTCGCCGATGGCAGCGACCCGTGGGGGGGGTCGGGATGGACGGACACCATTCCGGCGAACGCGGCCACGACGGCGTGGAGCCGCCGCATAGCCCATACCGCGCCGAGTGACAGTGTCTTCGAGGTCGTGATCCTGCCGTCGGACGATTACATCGTGTCCGATACGGCGGGCAGCGCCGATCTCATCGTCCGCGGCGACGATCAGGCGCCGGCCGTCTCGATCTCCGGCGCGCCGACGGTCGCCGAGGGCGAGGAGATCGTGTTCGACGTGCAGTTCCGCGTTCAGAACTTCCCCTCGGACATGGAGGACTACGCGATCCGGGTCAACTACACGGTCGGCGGCACGGCCACGACCGGCGGCGACTACACGGACGCGACGGTGCTGACGGACGGCGACCTCCGGTTCGTGCACGACGAGATCGCGCGCATCCGCCTGCCGACGGTGGCCGACGGGGTGGACGAGCCGGACGAGACGGTGACGGTCACGCTCACCGCCGTGCGCTCGGTCAGCACCCCCGTGCGGCTCGCCGAGTCGGTGGCGGTGACGGCGACCACCACCATCGTCGACGGCGACCTGCAGGCGGTGTCGGTGGCGGCGGTCGCGAGCGAGTTCGACGAGGGCGGGGAGGCGGTGCTGCGCTTCACGCGGGCGACGGAAGACCCGGCGGCGCTCGCCGAGGCCCTGGACGTGCGCTACCAGGTGTTCGGCCCCGAGATCCGCACCGTCCGCATCGAGCCGGGCCGGACCGTGGGCGAGGCGCGGCTGCCGATCGCCGAGGACTACGACACCGTGGACGAGACGCACACGGCGTTCGTCGTGGAGTCCGAAGACTACGCGGTGTCGGGGACGGCGGGCGAGGCCGAATTCACCGTGCGCGACGACGACCGCGCCCTGCCGATGGTGTCGGTGGCGGCGTCCGCGCCCGAGGTCGGCGAGGGCGAGGAGGCGGTGCTGACCTTCACGCGCGGCGCGGAGGGCCTGGGCGAGGCGTTGACCGTGTACTGGCGGGTGGCCGCGGGCGAGGGCGAGGAGGCCGAGGTGCGCACCGCCGCGTTCGAGGCGGACGCGGCCGTGCGCGAGGTGCGCCTCGCGGTCGGCGAGGACGACGACGCGGAGGACGAGACCTGGACGGTGGTGATCGACGCCGCGCGCGACTACCGCGTGTCGGCGTCGGCGGGCGAGGCGCGCTTCCTGGTGCGCGACGACGACCGCGCCCTGCCGGTGGTCTCGGTGCTGGACGCGCCGACGGTGGTGGAGGGCGGCGAGCTCG
>CAZSPS010000352.1:0-2874 GCA_964608875.1 uncultured Ectothiorhodospiraceae bacterium | reverse complement strand
CCAGCGCTCGCACGTCACGGTGCGCGCCTCCACGCGGGCGCTGGTGTGGATCGAGGAGCTCATCGACGTGGTCGAGGACGAGGCGTCGTGCCAGCTCTACGGCCTGCTGAAGCGCCCCGACGAGAAGTTCGTGACCGAGTACGCCTACGACAACCCGAAGTTCGTGGAGGACCTGGTGCGCGACGTGGCCGGCCGGCTCGACCGGGACGCGCGCATCGAGCGCTACTCCATCGAAGCGGAGAACTTCGAGTCCATCCACAACCACTCGGCCTATGCCCGCATCGACCGTCCGGCCCGCTCCGGGCCGTAACCGCAGTCCGGAGCGCTCCCCCCGGCCGTCGATGCGCGGGGCGCGACGGCGGCGGGGGGGATGGGCGCTCCTCCTCGCGCTCGGCGCCGCGCTGCCGCCGCCCTCCTCCTCCTTCGGCGCCGACCCCCCGCCGCCCGGCGCCCCCGCGCCTGCGGCCTTCGAGCGCATCTTCTTCCTCGAAGCCGAACGGGCGTTCCGGCGCGGCGAGCGCGAGCGCTTCCGCCGCCTGAAGGAGGCCCTCGGCGGCTACCCCCTGCAGCCGTGGCTCGAGCTCATCGAGCTCCGCGGCGACTTCTGGAAGCGTTCGGAGCGCGAGCTCGAGTCGTTCCTCGAGACCTTCGCCGGCACCCCGGTGGCCGACCGCGCGCGGGTCCTGTGGCTCGACCGCCTCGCGTCCGCCGGGCGCTGGGAGCGCTATCTCGAAGTCTACGAGGCGCTGCCCGCGGACCTCCTCGAGAAGCGCCACGAGTGCCACCGGGCGCTGGCGCTGCTCGAGACCGGCCGCGACCGGGCGGGCTTCGAGGCGGCCTCCGGCCTGTGGCGCTTCCCGCGCTCGCAGGACGACGCGTGCGACCCCGTGTTCGCGCTCTGGGCGGAGAAGGGAGGCAGGGGTCCGGCGGACCTCTGGGGGCGCATCGAGGTCGCCCTCGAGCACGGCAACCGGGGGCTCGCCGGGCGCGTCGCGCTCCGCCTCGAGCCCGCCGCCCGCAAGGCCGCGGTGCACTGGATCGGGCACTACGGCCGCCCGGCCCGCATCGTCGCCCGCGCGGACCGGATCGCGGACGAGCCGGCCTGGCGGCTGCCGGTCGAGAGCTCGATCGCAAGGCTCGCGCGGCGCGATTCCGAAGCCGCCGCCGCGGCCTGGCGCAAGGCTTCGAAGGGCCGTTCCCTGCCGCCCGGACTCGACGCCTTCGCGTCGTGGCGGATCGGGCTCGGCCTCGCCCAGGACCACCGCATCGCGGAAGCCGCGGACTGGCTGCAACGGGTGCCGCCCGGACACCGGAGCGAACGCCTGCTCCAGGTGCTCGCCCTGCTCCGGTTCGTCGAGGGGCGGTGGCGGGAAGGGCTCGCGAGCCTCGACGCCCTGCCCTCGGAGACGGCCGACGAGCTGCGCTGGCGGTACTGGCGGGGGCGCGCGCTGGACGCCCTCGGCCGTGCGTCCGGCCCGCTGTGGAGCGAGCTCGCGTCCGAACGCGACTACTACGGCTTCCTCGCGGCGGACCGGATCGGCCGCCCGTACCGCTTCAACCACCTGCCGAACGACGCGTTCGAAGAGGCGGCGGCGCGGCTGGAGCGAACGGACGGCTTCCTGCGCACCCGCGAGCTGCACGCCATCGGCTACCGGCAGCTGTTCGAGCACGAATGGCGGCGCCTCCTCGAGAACGCCGAAGGGCGGGGCGTCCCGATGGCGGCGGCCGTGCTCGCCGCCCGCCACGGCTGGCACCGCCAGGGCATCGAGGCGGCGGCCCTGGCCGGGGAGTTCGACTACCTCGAAGTCCGCTTCCCCCTCGCATGGCGTGGCGACGTGACGGCCGCCGCCCGCCGCCACGACCTCAACCCGGCGTGGGTGTTCGCCATCATCCGCCGCGAGAGCGCCTTCTCGGAGTGGGCGCGCTCCGGCAAGGACGCGCGCGGCCTCATGCAGCTCCTGCCCGCGACCGCCCGCCGCACCGCGCGCGCCACCGGCCTCGGCTACCTGGGCGCGGGCGGCCTCTACCGGCCCGAGGCCAACATCCGTCTCGGCGCCGCCTACCTGCGCCGGCTGCTCGACCGGCTGCACGACCGGCCCGCGCTCGCGATCGCCGCCTACAACGCGGGCCCCTCGCGGGTGGACCGCTGGCTCGAGCTGGCGCCGCTGCCGGCGGACCTGTGGGTGGAGATGATCCCGTTCGTCGAGACCCGCGAATACGTCAAGCGGGTGCTGGAATACCACGCGGTCTACGAATACCGCCTGGGGCGGAGCCCGACCCGGCTCCGGGAGCTGCTGCGCGCGCCGTCCGGCGAGCTCGCCTCGAGCCGCCGGCGCACGCCCTGAGCGCCCCGGCGGCGCGCGCGCCCGCCGCCCCTCCCCTCACTCCCGTTCGAGGAGGCCGCGCAAGCGCGGCCAGTCGAACGCGGCGCCCGGATCGGTCTTGCGCCCCGGGGCCACGTCCGCGTGCCCGACCACGCGCTCGGGGCGGATCGCGGGCCAGCGCCGCATGAGCGCCCGCACCACCCGCGCCAGCGTCTCGTACTGCGCGCGCTCGTAGGGGGCCGTGTCGGTCCCTTCGAGCTCGATCCCCACCGAGAAGTCGTTGCACCGGGGCCGCCCGCCGTAGCGCGACTCGCCGGCGTGCCACGCCCGGCGCGCGAAGGGGACGTACTGGGTGGGCGCGCCGGCGCGGTCGATGAAGGCGTGGGCGGAGACCCGCACCCCGGCGAGGTCCGCGTAGGCGGGATGCTCCCCGCAGTCGAGGGCGTTGCAGAAGAGCCGGCTCACCGCGTCGCCGCCGAACTCCCCGGGCGGCAGGCTGATGCCGTGCACCACCACGAGGTCGATCTCCGCCCCCGCCGGCCGCTCGTCG
>CAZSPS010000351.1:0-1937 GCA_964608875.1 uncultured Ectothiorhodospiraceae bacterium | reverse complement strand
GGCCCGGCGCGGCGAGGCGGAGCGCTACGAGTTCCACGATCCGGCCTTTCGCCGGATCGTGTTCGGCAACGCGAGCCTGGAGACGCTGTGGAGCGGGGCGCGCTGGGCGGAGGGGCCGGTTTACCATCCGGCTGGCAAGTTCCTGCTGTTCTCCGACATCCCGAACGACCGCGTGCTGCGCTACGACGAGACCGACGGCTCGGTGTCCGTGTTCGAGCAGCCGGCGCGCAACGCCAACGGCCACTTCCTCGACCGCGAGGGGCGGGTGCTGCGGTGCGAGCACCGCGGGCGCTGCGTGAGCCGCATCGGGCACGACGGCGCGCGCACCGTCGTCTGCGACCGGTTCGAGGGCCGGCGGCTCAACTCGCCGAACGACGTGACCGTGCATCCAGACGGCGGCATCTGGTTCTCCGACCCCACCTACGGCATCGACCACGACTACGAGGGGGACGCGGCCGAGTCCGAGATCGGCGCATGCCACGTCTACCGTGCGGCGCCCGCCGGGGAGGCGGGGGAGGGCGGGGCGGCGGCGGGGCCGGCGCGGGCCATGGTGACCGACATGCTGCGCCCGAACGGCCTCGCCTTCTCGCCGGACGCGCGCCGGCTCTACGTCTCCGAGACCGGGGTGAGCCACGACCCGGAGTGCGCGCCGCGCCTTCGCGTGTACCCGGTGGCGGAGTCCGGCGACGCGCTGGGGGCGGGTTCGGACTTCGCGCTCTGCGATGCGGGGGTGTACGACGGGCTGCGCTGCGATACCGAGGGGCGGGTGTGGGCGGCGGCGGGCGACGGGGTCCACTGCCACGCTCCCGACGGGCGGCTGCTCGGGAAGGTGCTGGCGCCCGAGGCGTGCGCCAACGTGTGCTTCGGCGGGCCGAAGCGCAACCGCCTCTTCATCTGCGCGACCACGAGCCTCTACGCCATCTTCGTCAACGCGCGGGGGATGGCCCTGCCGCCGCCCTGAATCCGGCGCGCGCGCCCCGGCGTCCGCACCGGCCCCGCCTCCGCAGACCCGCCCCGGCGCGCCGCCGGAGGGGTACAATCGCGCGCCGGAGGCGATCGGGGCGGCCGGTGGCCGGTCGCGGCTTGCCGCCGCCGCCGCGCCCCGGGCGGCGCGCGGAGGTCCGGCAGCGTACCGGGAGGAGCGGCGACATGGCCGACGACTCGGCTCGCATCCTCATCTACAGCCACGACTCGTTCGGGCTCGGACACCTGCGCCGCTGCCGGGCCATCGCCAACTCGCTCGTGCGCCGGCGCAAGGGCCTGTCGGTCCTCATCGTCTCGGGCTCTCCCCTCATCGGCAGCTTCGAGTTCCCGGCGCGGGTGGACTTCGTGCGGGTGCCGGGGGTCATCAAGCTGCGCAACGGCGAGTACTCCTCGCTCAGCCTCCACCTCGACCTCGGCGAGGTGCTGGCCCTGCGCGAGTCCATCATCCGGCATACCGCGGACGCGTTTCGCCCCGACGTGCTGATCGTGGACAAGGAGCCGCTGGGCCTCAGGGGCGAGATGGCCGGCACCCTCGAGATGCTGGGGGAGCGCGGCGTGTTCCGGGTGCTCGGGCTGCGCGACGTGCTGGACGAGCCCGCCCGGCTCGCCGGCGAGTTCGCGCGCAAGCAAGCGCTCCCGGCCCTGCGCGACGGCTACGACCAGATCTGGGTGTACGGCCTCGAGACGGTGTGCGACCCGCTCGCGGGCCTGGACGTGCCCGCCGAGGTGCGCGCGAAGGTGGCGTTCACCGGCTACCTGCGGCGCGAGGCGCCGGCCGCCGCCGCCCTCGCGCCGGCCGCGGCGGCGGGGGCGGGCGGCGGCGAGGGCGGAGCGGCGCCGGGCGAGCCCTACGTGCTGGTGACGGGCGGCGGCGGCGAGCGGGAGGTGGGGGTCGTGCTCGCCGCCGTGCTGCTGTTCGGCCCCTTCATGCCGGCGCCGCCATCGACCGGGTG
>CAZSPS010000350.1:0-1713 GCA_964608875.1 uncultured Ectothiorhodospiraceae bacterium | reverse complement strand
GGCGCCTCAGTCGTCCCGGAAGTGGAGCTCGATCCGGACCGTGCGCTGCGACACGGCGACGGTCATCTCCTCGCTCAGGCGCCGCACGAGGTAGCCCGCCATCTCCTGCATGGCGTCGGGGTTCTCCAGCAGCTCCTCCGGTTCGGGACGCTTCTCCGGCACCTTGAGGGGCTTGCCGCGGTACGACAGGCGCAAGGTGCAGTCGGCCTCGTCGAAGGCCACCGCGAGGCGCACCTTTTTCTCGCCCTCGATGAGATCCGCCTCGACCAGGGCGTCGATGGCATGGTTGGCCGCGTCCTCGATCCGCGCCACCACCTCCGGCCGGCCGCCCCACCGGCGCCCCAGGTTCCACACCAGCCGGTTCAGCCGATCATGCCAGCCCTCCGAGATGGCGAGGTCGTGCAGGCTCCTCCTGCCGCTGCCGAGCAGGAACAAAAGATGCAGCGAGAAGGCGATGATGACTGCGGTCGTGAGGGAGTTGACGAACACCGCGTCCGCGTGCACGAACCCCGAAAGCCCGAGGTAGCGCAGGATCTGCTCGTGCGCCAGCCCGCCGACGAAGGCGACGCTCAGGGTGATGGTCTTGCGCTCGTCGAGCAGGCGCGAGGTGAGGATCTTGAGGCCGCCGATGAGGATGAAGCCGCCGACGAAGAGCAGCACCGGGCCGAACACGGCGCCCGAAAGCAGGCTCCACATCATGGCCACGGGCGGGAAGAAGCTCATGCACGCGAACAGCGCGCCCAGGAAGTACGCGACCCGGCGGCTGACGATGCCCGAGGACTGCGAGAGTCCGACGGCCTGGCCGCTGCTCGTCTGCGCGACCCCGTTCAGGAGCGAGCCCGCGACGTTCGCGATGCCCTCCGCCGTCAGGCTGCGCTCGATGGCGGGTGCGTCCGGCCGCCGCCAGGCCGCGTCGCTCGCGCGCTGGGCGACGATGGTGATGGCGTAGCAGTTCACGCACAGCACGAGGCCGACGACCGCGAAGTCCGGCAGCAGGCGCCAGTCCATGGCCCATCCGAAATGCCCGATCCGCGGCAGGGCGAACGCCTCGACCTCGCCCAGCACGGCGAGCGCGCCCGAGGGCAGGAGGCCGAACCACCAGGCCGCCGCCTGGCCGAGGAGCATGCCGGCGAAGACGGCGAAGGCCCGTCCCGGTCCGCGCACCCACACGCTCATCACGACCATGATCCCGAGGGTGATCCCGCTCACGGCGAAGGCGGCGCCCTTGCGCCCGCCCTCCGTCAGGATGGCCTCGGCCCCGAGGAGGCTCATCTCCGTGCCGATGAGGAACACGGCCAGCCCCCCGATCTCCACCGACAGCAGGAAGCGCGCGCGGTGCAGCACCTTTCCGGCCAGGATCTGCACGACCCCCGCCACCGTCATCATGCCGAAGGCGAGCCCGAGCCCGCCGAGGGCCATCGCCTTCTCCATGGCCAGGAAGGCGGCGCCCGAGGTGTGCGTGGGGAGGAACAGCCCGGAGCCGACGCCGAAGCGGTTCATCGCCTGCAGGCACACGCCGATGCCCGCCGCCAGCATGGTCATGGAGATGAGGGTGGCCGTGTCGTGGGCGCTGAGGCCCACCTTCTGCGCGAACACGATCTCGAGGGCCATGATCGAGCCGATGAGGCCGAACTGCTGGAAGGCCGCGAGCAGGGAGACCGAGGGCGGCGGGACCTCGTCCGTCCAGTACTGGATGTTGTCGGGGCGGGTGGG
>CAZSPS010000349.1:0-1790 GCA_964608875.1 uncultured Ectothiorhodospiraceae bacterium | reverse complement strand
GAACGCGCCCGTGGCGACCCCCTTCGCCGCCCCGCCGCCGAGGCCCGTCGCCGCGAGCGCGCCGAGCGCCACCGTCACGCTCTCGCCCTCGCCCTCGGCGACCGTGTCGGCAACGGCCGTCAGCCGCAGCGCCGCCCCGGCCCCCGACGGGCCGGTGAAGGTCAGCGTCGGCGGCTTCGCGGCATCGGTGCTCGCGAGGTTCGCCCAGGTCACCCCCTCGGGCACCGTCTCCGGCGCGGCCAGCGTGTAGTCCGTGCCGAGCGTGGCGGCGCCTGCGAACACCAGCGGCACGGCGAGCGACTCGCCCGCCACCAGCGCGCGGCCGAGCTCCACGACAAGCGCCTTCTCCCCGCCCTCCTCGACATCGCCCCCCGCGACCAGCGTCACCGCCGTCGCGTCGTCGTCCACGACCGCCACCGTCGCGGCGGCGCCGTCGTCGAACTCCTCGCCCCCGACCGCAATCACGGTCGCCGTCACCGACCCGTCCGGCTCGTCGACCTCGTCGCCTTGCGTCGCGACCGGGACCGAAGCCTTCGTCTTGCCCGCCTCGACCGTCACCGTGCGGGTGCCGAGGACGGAGTCCGCCGCCACGTCGCCCGTGCGTTCGATGCGGAGCTTCACCGCCAGGTCGGTCTTCGGGGCGGGGCTCGCCGTCACCGTGAAGCTCGCCGCCGTCCCCTCCGTCACCGCATCGCCCGCCGTCAGCGCGACCGCGGTCGCCGCGGGCGCCGCCCGGCAGCTCTGAAGCCGGTCGAGCTCGGCGTAGACCGCCTCCCAGTGCGCGGTGTGCCCCTTCGCGCCGCACCACGCCCCGGAGCTCCCGAACAGCCCGTCCGTCACGTTCCGCCGCGCCATGGCGCACACGCCGCTCCGGGTCAGCGTGTCCGTCCCCTCGAACGTCGCCTTGACCCGCGTGCGCACCTTCCCGACGCCGCCCGTCACCGGCTTGCCCCTGATCGGGCTCCAGTGATTGCCCGAGGACGGCGCGGTGCAGGCGGACGGCGGCGTCGTCGCGGTCGTGGTCCCGCCCCGGCAGCTCTCCAGGCGGTCGAGCTCGGTGCGCAGCGCCTTCCAGTCGTCGGTCGGACCCGCCGCCCAGCGCGGGCCGGTCATCTTCGCCCCCACGTCCGCCCAGGTCAGCGTGTCGGTCCCCTCCAGCGTCTTCACCGCCCGTGCCGCGAGCGCGCGCACCGTCGGGTTGGTCGCCCCCGTCACGGTGCCCCGCAGCCAGGCCCAGCGCGCCCAGTTGGCGGGCGCCGCGCAGGACGGCTCCGCCACGTCGGTCACCGTCACCGCGAGCGCGCGCGTGAACGTGCCGACCTTGAGCGCGCCCTCGAAGCTCTCCGCCCTGAGCACCGCCTCGTAGACATTGTCCTTGTCCGCGTCCGCCGGCGCCTCGAAGTCCTGGGCGGGGAGCGAAAGCGCGCCGGTGTCCCTGTCCAGCGCGAACAGCGCCGCGTCGGCGCCCGAGACGAACCAGCGCGTCACCGCCGTCGCGCCCTCCAGCACGAGGCTCGCCGACCAGGCGCTGTTCTCCGCGACCGTCGCCGTCCCCAGCCCCGCGATGGGCGAGGGCGGCGGCGTCGCGTCGACGATCGCGAACAGCGTGCGCCCCGAGGGGGTCGAGACCCCCGCCAGGAGGCCGTCCTTGTAGCCGCGCATCTCGCCGAACGCCACCGTCACCGTCTCTTCCGCCTCCACCGCCTCGTCCTCGAGCGCGCTGAAGGTGAGCGTGGCCTTGCGCGCGCCTTCGGCGAACGCCAGCACCGGGTCCGCCCCGGTGAGCGGCC
>CAZSPS010000348.1:0-3443 GCA_964608875.1 uncultured Ectothiorhodospiraceae bacterium | reverse complement strand
CGGGCGGCGCGGGCGCGCCTACTGGGGCGGCTACGGGGTGTCGAAGTTCGCGATCGAGGGGCTCATGCAGACCCTGGCCGAGGAGCTGCCCGAGGTGCGGGTGAACTCCCTCAACCCCGGCCCCGTGCGCACCCGCATGCGGGCGAGCGCCTTCCCGGCCGAGGACCCCGCCACCCTCATCCCGCCCGAAGAGGCGGCCCGCGCCTGGATCTGGCTACTCGCCGACCGCGAGACCCACGGCCAAGCGCTCGAAGCGCAGATCCCCTGAATCCCGCGCGCCCTCCCCGGCGCCCACGCGGAGAGCGGTGCGGCGGGCCGCAGGTCCGCCCGGACGAAGCGATGCGGTGCGCCTGCCCAAATTAAGGGCAAGTAGCCGCTTCGACACGCCGCCGGGGGCGGCGGAAGCGGGCGCGTGCGCTCAGACGGGCGCCGCCACCGCGGGCGTCTCCTCCGCCTCGTCCTCGCGGCGGCCGATGACGGGCTCCATGGCGGCCAGCACCGCCTCGTCCAGATGGCACTGGATGCGGTGGTGGCCGCCGCCAAAGGCGCGCACCGGCGGCGCTTCGACGTTGCACTTGCCGTCGATCATGTAGGCGCAGCGCGTCGAGAACGGGCAGCCCGGCGGCGGGTCGGAGGGCGAAGGCATCTCGCCCCGCAGCTCGACGCGGCGCTTCTCGATGCTGGTGTCCGCGATCGGCACGGCCGCGAGCAGCGCCTCGGTATAGGGATGGTAGGGCGGGGCGAAGATCTCCTCCGTCGTGCCCTGCTCCATGATCTGCCCGAGGTACATCACCACGATCCGGTCCGCGAGGTAGCGCACCACCGACAGGTCGTGGCTGATGAACAGCAGCGAGGTGCGGTGCTCGCGCTGGATGTCCATCAGCAGCTCGGTGACCGCCGCCTGCACCGACACGTCGAGGGCCGACACCGGCTCGTCCGCGATCACCATGGCGGGGTTGCCGGCGAAGGCGCGCGCGATGCCGATGCGCTGCTTCTGCCCCCCGGACAGCTGGCGCGGGCGCCGGTGCGCGAAGTCGCGCGGCAGCTTCACCGTGTCGAGCAGCCCGTTGACGATCTCGTCCACCTCCCGGCGCCCGCGCGCGATGCCGAACTTGCGCACCACGCGCGCGATCTGCGACCCCACCCGGTGCGAGGGGTTGAGGGTGTCGAACGGGTTCTGGAAGATCATCTGCAGGTTCGAGACCACTTCCTCGCCGCGGCGCCGCACGTCCAGCGAGCCGAGCTCCACGTCGTTCATCGACACGCTGCCGTCGGTCGCGTCCTCGAGGCCCATCAGGATCTTGGCGAACGTCGACTTGCCGCAGCCGGACTCGCCGACGATGGCCACCGTCTCCGCCTCGGAGGCGACGAAGCTCAAGTCCTCGTTGGCCTTCACCGTGCGGGTCTCGCGTCCGAGCACCAGCAGCCCCGAGGTCTCCACCTCGAAGTGCTTGCGCAGGTTCTCGACCCGCAGGATGACGTCGCCGATGCGCACCGGCGCGCGCGCTTCGCCGCCCTCGCCCTCCCCGCCGCCGTCCGGCGCCCGGCTCCAGTCGATGGCGGCGTGGCGCACGCACCGCACCCGGTGCCCCGCGTACGCCTCCTGCATGGCGATGCGCCCGGCGCCGCACTCGGCCGCGGCGAAGTAATCGCAGCGCGGCCCGAAGTAGCAGCCCTCGGGGCGCTCGTGCGGCAGCGGCAGCTGGCCCGGGATGGCGACCAGCGGGCGCTCGTTCTTGTCCGCGCTCGGCAGCGGGATGGAGGCGAACAGCCCGCGCGTGTAGGGGTGGCGCATGTTCTCGAACACGTCCTTTACGTCCCCCACCTCCACCGCCTCGCCCGAGTACATGACGGTGAGCCGGCTGCACGTCTCCAGGATGAGGCCGAGGTTGTGGGAGATGTAGATCATCGACGTGCCGTACTTGGCGGAGATGTCCTTGATGAGGTCCACGATGCCGGCCTCGACCGTCACGTCGAGCGCCGTGGTGGGCTCGTCGAGCAGCAGCAGCCGCGGGTTCGACAGCAGCGCCATGGCGATCACCACCCGCTGCTGCTGCCCGCCCGAGATCTGGTGCGGGTAGGCGTTCATGATGCGGTCGAGGTCGGGCAGGCGCACGTTCTCCAGCATCTCCCGGCCGCGCGCCCAGCCCTCCTTCTCGCTCACCCCCTCGTGGTGCACGGGCACCTCGGCGAGCTGGGCGCCGATCTTCATCGACGGGTTGAGCGAGGCCATCGGCTCCTGGTAGACCATCGAGATGGCCGCGCCCCGGAGCGCGCGCAGCTCCTCCTCGCCCATGGTGCGCATGTCGCGCCCCTCGAACAGGATCTCGCCGCCGACGATGGCGCCGTTGCTCCCGAGGTAGTGCATGATCGCGAGGGCGACGGTGGACTTCCCGCACCCCGACTCGCCGACGATGCCGTGCGCTTCGCCGGGCATGAGGGTGAGGTTGAAGTCCACCACGGCCGGGATCTCGCCGCCGCGGGTGAAGAAGGAGATCGAGAGGTCCCGGCACTCGAGCACCGGCGCGGCGCCGCTTGCGCCCGCGCCCGCACTCGCGCCGCCCGGCGCCGGGCCGTTGCTGCCGTCGTTGCTGCCGCTCATGGGTCCGAGGCTCCCGATGTTGATGCCGCCGACCGGTTCCGGCGCCGGTCCGCTAGTCCTGGAGCGAGCGCTCGCGCAGCCCGTCGGCCAGCAGGTTGAGGCCCAGCACGAGGCTCGTCAGGGCGATGCACGGTATGAGGATCATGAACGGGTACTGCGAGATGTAGTCGCGCGCGTGGGCGATCATCTGCCCCCAGTCCGGGCGCTGCGGCCCGAGCCCGAGCCCGATGAAGGCGAGGAAGCCGAGCTGGATGGTGGTGTACCCGATGCGAAGGCAGAAATCGACGATGAGCGGCCCCCGCACGTTGGGCAGGATCTCCCAGAACATGATCCACCACGCGCCCTCCCCCCGCGTCTCCGCCGCCGCGATGTAGTCGCGCGTCTTCACGTCCATGGTGAGTCCGCGCACGATCCGGAAGATGGCGGGGGTGGCGGCCACGATCACCGCGAACAGGATGGTGAGCGCGGACGGGCGCAGCGTGGAGGAGCCGCCCGTCATGAGCTTGACCACGAAGATGTAGAGCACCACCACGGGGAACGACAGGATCACGTTGGCGAGGAACGACAGGCCGTCGTCGAGCCGGCCGGCGAGGTAGCCCGCGCAGAGCCCCATCACGATCCCGAGCAGGTAGGCGACGGCGGTCGCGATGGTGGCGTACAGCAGGACGTTGCGCGAGGCGTAGAGGAGCCGGCTCAGCACGTCGCGCCCGAACCCGTCGGTGCCGAGCAGGTGCCGGTTGCCGTCCACGTCGAGCGCCCCCGGCTGTCCCACGGGCCGGGCGAAGCTGCGCAGGTCCGCGTTCTCGTCGAAGGTGAGGTTGCGCGAGCGCAGCTGCATGTC
>CAZSPS010000347.1:0-2107 GCA_964608875.1 uncultured Ectothiorhodospiraceae bacterium | reverse complement strand
CCGACAGCGGGTGGTAGCCGCGCCCCTCTTCGGTGAGGCGGCCGGGGCGGGAGTCGCTGCCCGCGAGCACCACGAGCGGCGGCGCGGCGGCCTTGCGCGGCCGCCGTTCCGGGTCCCGGCCCCGGCCGTCCCCACGATGCGAAGCCGAACGCTCCATCGCTCCCGTCCGTCGCCCTCCCCAACGCGGCCCCGCCGCCGCCTCCCTCCCGCGCCCGATTTTTTTACCACATCGCGCCGCGTTGCGGGCGGCGGAGGCCGGAAGCGGTTACATTCGCCCCCTCTCGCCCGCAGACCCGCAGACAAGGGAGGAACCACGCCCATGTCCATCCAGTTCCACGACCCGCGCGCGGAGCCGGCGCATGCGGCCGAGCCGTACCGGCTGCAGGCGGCCCTCGACGGCCCCCTCACCATCGGCCTCCTCGCCAACGGCTTCCCCGATTCGGTGGAGTTCCTCGACGCCGTGCAGGAGACGCTGGGCGAGGCCCTGCCCGAAGCGGCGTTCGAGCGCTACGACAAGGGCGGGCCGTCCATCCCGGTCACCGCGCACCTGGCCGAGGAGATCGTCGCGCGCTGCGACGCCGTGGTCACCGCCTACGGCCATTGAGGCAGCTGCACTTCCGGCACCGTGCGTGACGGGATCGAGCTGGCGCGGCGGGGGGTGCCCTCGGTGGCCCTGGTCACCGAGGCGTTCTGGCCGCAGGCGGAGTTCGTGGCGCGCGCGAGCGGCATGCCCGCCGCGCCGCGCGTGCGGCTGCCGCACCCGGTGGCGGGCGCCGGGCGCGAGCGCATGGCGGCCGTCGCGCGCGAGCTGCGCGCCGAGGTCCTGGCCGGGCTCGCGGGCGGCGGCTGAGCCCGTGCGTCCCGCCGCCCGCCGCCCGCTCCCGCCGTGAGCGCGCCGAACCTGCTCAGCGCCCGCGACGAGGCGGCGGCCGTCGAGTCGCTGCACGCGCTCGCCTGCACCGACGGCCTCCCGGTCGTGGTCCCCACACCTGAGCGGGTCGAGCGGATGGCGCTCGCCACCGGGCTCGACCCCGACCTCACGATCGGCGAGATGGGGCCGCAGGGCGGCGCCGCCACGGTGCACAAGATCGCGGTCAACGCGGTCATGGCGGGCTGCCTTCCCGAGCACGCGCCGGTGGTGCTGGCCGCCATCGAGGCGATGTGCCGGCCGGAGTTCGACCTCGGCGAGATGCAGGGCACCACGCACTGCACCGCGCCGCTCGTCATCGTGAACGGCCCGGCGCGCGAGGCGTGCGGGGGCATCGCCTCGGGGTTCGGGGCGCTCGGCCCCGGCCACCGGGCGAACGCCTGCATCGGGCGCGCCGTGCGGCTCGCGATGATCAACGTGGGCGGGGCGCGCGCCGGCAGCTCCGACATGGCCCTGCTGGGGCATCCCGGCAAGTTCTCGTACTGCCTCGCGGAGGCGGAGGAGGAATCGCCCTTCGCGCCCTTCCACACCTCGCTCGGCTACCCGCCCGAGGCGAGCGTGGTGACCGTGGTCGGGGCGGAGGCGCCGCACTCCGTCATCCACTCCCCGGACGGCGACGACCCGCGCGCCGCGGAGCGGCTGCTCGACACCCTCGCCGCCGTGATCGCGAACCCCGGGAGCAACAACGTCCAGCTGGGCGGCGGCGGTGCGGTGACGGTGGTCCTCAACCCCGACCACGCCGCCGCGCTCGCCGCGGCCGGGCACGACCGCGCCTCGATCCGGGAGGCGCTCGCCGCGCGCGCCCTGCTGACCCGCGGCGCGCTCCGCGCCCTCAACCCGAAGATGGTCCCGGAGGGGGACGACGGCGACCGGCTGCACGCGGTGCGCGACCCCGCCAACGTGCTGGTGGTGGTGGGCGGCGCGGGCGGGCTCTACTCCATGGTCATGCCGTCGTGGTGCGCGGGGCCGCACTGCAACCCGGCGGTGCACGCCGCCTTCGAGCCCAACCCCTTCTGCGAGGTCCCCTGACTTTCGGCTTCAGACCGGCTCGCGGGCGAGGCGGGTCTCGACGACGCGGGCGAAGAAGCTCGCCCCCAGGGGCAGCGCCTCGTCGTTGAAGTCGTAGCCCGGGTTGTGCACCTCGCACCCGCCCTCCTCCGCGCTGCCGTTGCCGAGGTT
>CAZSPS010000346.1:0-7696 GCA_964608875.1 uncultured Ectothiorhodospiraceae bacterium | reverse complement strand
CCGGGCGCGCGGCCCCGTCTCGGGACCGCCGCACCCCGTGGGGGCGAACCGCCATTAAACACACTTGCCGCCCCCGCGCCAACTCTCCCCCCGACTCTCCCCCGGGGGCCGGCCGGGCCGCGCGCGCGCCGCGCCGCGGCGGGTCCGTGCGCGCGCGGTTCGCATTGACATGCCGCCGCCCGGTTCGATATGCTGGGCGGTCATCGTTCGCCACCCACGGCTCACGTCGAGAATGAAGAGGACGTTTCAACCGAGCGTTCGCCGCGCGAAGCGCCGGCGCGGGTTCCGCGCCCGGATGCGGACCCGGGGAGGACGGCGCATCATCAAGGCGCGGCGGGCCAAGGGCCGCGGGCGTCTTGCCTCTTGATCTCCTGGTCCTGACGGCGGACCCGGATCGCTCCTTCGGCCGCGACCGGCGGCTCCTCACCCGGCGCGACTTCCAGCGGGTGTTCGAGCGCCCGCACCGGTCGTCCGACCGATGCTTCCTGGTGCTGGCGCGCGCGCGCCGCTCGGGCGCCGGCGGCGCGAGCGGCGCCCGGCTCGGCATCGCCGTCGGCAAGAAGCACGTCCGGCGCGCGAACCGCCGCAACCGGTTGAAGCGCGCGGTGCGCGAGAGCTTCCGGCTGAACCGGGAGCGGCTCGCGGGGCTGGATCTGGTGGTGGTGGCGCAGGCGCCGGCGGACCGGCAGCCGGGCCCGGCCCTGCGGGCCTCGCTGGAGCGGCACTGGGAGGAACAGGCGAAGCGATGCGAACCGCCCTCATGATCCTGGTCTCGGTCTACCGCGCCGCCGTCAGCCCGCTCATCGGGCCGTCATGCCGGTTCCAGCCGACCTGCTCGACGTATGCGCTCCAGGCGCTGTGGCGCTTGGGGCCGCTCCGCGGCTCGTGGCTCGCGCTTCGCCGGATCGCGCGCTGCCATCCCTGGCACCCCGGCGGATACGATCCCGTGCCCGCACGCGCCGCGCCCGCCGCCCGCCGCCGCCCGCCGCCGCCCGCCGCGGCGCCCGAGTAACGAGGAACGCCCGCCGTGCCCATCGAACAGCTCCGTCTCCTGCTTCTGGTCGGGCTCGGCTTCGTCGCCATCCTGCTCTGGCAGGCGTGGCAGCAGGACCACGGCGTGCGCCCGCCGCCGCCGCAAGAAGCGCCCGCGTCCGCCGGCGGCGGAGGCGACGCGCCGCCCGCCGCCGTGCCCGGCGCCGGCGCCGCGCCGGACGTGCCGCAGGCCGCTCCGGCGGATGCGCCCGCCGGCTCCGCCGCGGCCGGCCCGGCCGCCGCGCCCGGCGGCGTCCCGGGCGCGCCCGCGGGGGACGACGCCGGGCGGCTGGTGGAGGTCCGCACCGACGTGCTCTTCGTGCGCATCGACCCCCGCGGCGGCACCATCCGCCAGGTATCGCTGCCCCGCTACCCGGTCTCCCTGGAGGAGCCGGACACGCCCTTCACGCTGATGGACCGGCGGGGCGGGTTCGTGCACGTCGCCGAGTCCGGCCTCGTGGGGGCGTCCGCTCCCACCCACCACGCCGAGTTCGTCTCGCGGCAGCGCGCCTACGCGCTGGGTCCGGCCGACGACCGGCTCGAGGTGCGCCTGCACTGGGAGGACGAGGACGGGGTGCGCATCGACAAGGTCTTCGAGTTCGCGCGCGCGAGCTACGAGATCGGCGTCCGCTACGAGGTCGGGAACGCCGGCGCCGCCGCCTGGACGGGCCAGGCCTACGGGCAGTTCCGCCGCACCCCTCCCAACGAGGGCGGCGGCCTCTTCAACATCTACACCTACACCGGCGCCGTGCTGTCGAGCCCGGACAAGCCCTACGAGAAGATCGACTTCGACGACATGGAGTCCGAAGACCTCGAACGGGACGTGCAGGGCGGGTGGATCGCCATGATCCAGCACTACTTCGCGGGCGCCTGGATCCCGCCCCAGGACACCGCGTCGCACTACTACACCAAGGCGCTGCCGGGCGGGGTGTACCTCGCGGGCCTCGTCGGGCCGGCGCTCACCGTCGCACCCGGAGGCACGGGCGAGCTCGGGCTGAAGCTCTACGCCGGGCCGAAGGTGCAGCAGCACCTGGAGGCGGCCGCCCCCGGCCTCGGGCGCACCGTGGACTACGGCTGGCTGTTCTTCATCGCCCAGCCCCTCTACGTCGCCCTGCGCTTCATCCACGACTACGTGGGGAACTGGGGCTGGTCGATCATCCTGCTCACCGTGCTCATCAAGCTCGCCTTCTACCACCTGTCCGCCGCCAGCTACCGGTCCATGGCGCGCATGCGCAAGCTCGCGCCGCAGATCCAGACCCTGCGCGACCGCCACTCCGGCGACCGGCAGAAGATGAACCAGGCGGTGATGGAGCTGTACCGCAAGGAGAAGATCAACCCGCTCGGCGGCTGCCTGCCCATCGTCGTGCAGATCCCGGTGTTCATCGCGCTCTACTGGGTGCTGCTGGAGACGGTGGAGCTGCGTCAGGCGGGCTTCCTGTTCTGGCTGAAGGACCTCGCCTCGCACGATCCGTTCTTCGTGCTGCCGCTGCTGATGGGCGGGTCGATGTTCCTGCAGCAGCGGCTGAGCCCCACTCCGCCGGACCCCATCCAGGCCAAGGTCATGATGTTCATGCCGGTCATCTTCACCGGCTTCTTCCTGTTCTTCCCCTCGGGGCTGGTGCTGTACTGGTTCGTCAACAACCTGCTGTCGATCGCGCAGCAATGGATGATCACCCGGCGCATCGAGGGCGGGAAGCAGAGCTGAGCCGGGCCCCGGAGGAAGGGGCGCGTCCGGAGGCCGGCGCCGCTCCCGGCCCCGGCCCCGGCCCCGGCGCGGCGCCCGGCGCGCCCGCGGCGGATACGGCGGACACCATCGTCGCCGTCGCCACGCCGCCCGGTCGCGGGGGCATCGGGGTGGTGCGGGTCAGCGGGCCGCGGGCGGGCGCCATCGCGCGCGCGGTCACGGGCCGCACCCCGGCGCCGCGCGCGGCGCTCCGGGCGCGCTTCCTGGCCGCGGACGGGGAGGCCCTGGACGACGGCATCGCCCTCTGGTTCCCCGGCCCGCACTCCTACACCGGCGAAGACACCCTGGAGCTGCAAGGGCACGGCGGTCCGGTGGTGCTGGACCGGGTGGCGGGCCGGGTGCTGGCCCTGGGCGCGCGCGCGGCGCGGCCGGGGGAGTTCACCGAGCGCGCTTTCCTGAACGGCAAGCTCGACCTCGTGCAGGCGGAGGCGGTCGCGGACCTCATCGACGCGGCCACCGAAGAGGCGGCCCGCCTCGCGCGGCGCTCCCTCGAGGGCGCGCTCTCCGAGCGGGTGGAGGCGGCGGCGGCGGAGCTGGTGCGGCTGCGCGCCGAGGTCGAAGGCGCGCTCGACTTCCCGGACGAAGAGGACGTGCCGGCGCCGGACGGCGGCGCGCTCGCGCGCGGGCTCGAGGCGGTGCGCGAGGCCCTCGCCGGGGCGCGCGCCGCCGCCGCCCGCGGCAACCTGCTGCGCGAAGGGTTCGCGGTGGTCATCGTGGGCCGCCCGAACGTGGGCAAGTCGAGCCTCCTCAACCGCATGGTGGGGCGGGAGCGGGCGATCGTGACCGCCATGCCCGGCACCACCCGCGACACCCTGCACGAGGCGGTGCAGATCGACGGGCTGCCGCTTCGCATCGTGGACACCGCAGGGCTGCGGCCCACCGCGGACCCGGTGGAGCGGGCCGGCATCGAGCGCACGTGGGCCGCCGTCGGCGACGCCGACGCGGTGCTGGCGGTGGTGGACGACCGCCGTGGTCTCGACGACGGCGACCGCGCCATCCTGGAGCGCCTGCCCGCGCATCTGCCGCGGGTCGTGGTGCACAACAAGATCGACCTGACCGGCTCGCCCCCCGGCGAGCTGCCGGCGGAGATCGCGGGCGGCGATGGTGATGGGGTCCGCAGCCGCATCGCCCTGTCGGCCAGGACGGGCGAGGGGGTCGAGTGCCTTCGCGAGCGCTTGAAGGCCCTGGCGGGCTACGCGCCGGGGGCGGAGGGCCTGTTCATGGCCCGGCGCCGGCACCTGGCGGCCCTCGACGAAGCGCTGGCCGCGCTCGACGACGCCCTGCGCGCGGTGCGGGCGGGGAGGGGGGCGGAGCTGGCCGCCGAGGACCTGCGCCTCGCGCAGCGCACGCTCGGGGAGATCACCGGCGAGTTCACCACCGAGGACCTCCTGGGCCGTATATTCTCCGCCTTCTGCATCGGGAAGTAGGCGCCCGTCCTCCCGCACGGGCGCCGCCGTCCAGCCACGAGGGAGAGCCGATGGGAAGGTCCGTCACCGCCGCCGCCGCGCCGGCGCTCGCGCTCGCCGGGCTGGCGGCCTCCGTCCCGTCCTCGCCGGCGGGCGCGGTCGAAGCGCCGGCGATCATGGCGGGCGCCGAGCGCTACTGCGAGGGCTACGAGGAGACCTTCGACGGCGTGTGGACGAGCGGGGCCGGCGCGCCCGTGCCGTTCCGGGTCGGCGTCGCCCCACCCGGCGCCGAGGCGAGGGCGTGCTACGCGCAGCTGAACGTCGACGAGGCGCGCCGCATCGCGCCCTACGAGCTCCGCCGTTACGAGGCCTCGCGGGGGCCGGGCGGCGTCGTCTGGACCTTGCGCTACCGCCACTTCGAGGTCGAGATCGACCCCGCCCGCGGGACGGCGGCGCACCGCCGGGGGGAAGCCGAGGCCGAGACGGGGGTGCTGCTGCCGGTGCCGCCGCCCGTCGCGCCCGCGCCCCCCGCACCCTCCCCGGACCGGGCCGAGCGCTGGTACGGCAAGTGGAAGGGCCGGTTCCCGGGGGTCCCGTTCCCCGTGACCCTGCGGCTCTCGGAGAGCGGGCCGGGGGAGGTCGGCGGGGAGCTCTCGGTACCGCTCCTGTCGCGCTCGTTCGCCGGCCGCTTCCACGGCGGCATGCTCGTCTTCCCCTGGAAGAACCGCCACATCGGCTTCAGCCTCGAGCCGGACGGCGGGACCCTCGTCCACGTGAGCTACAAGGGCGAGGTGTTCCGCCTCCGCCGCGCGTCCTGACGGCGGGTCCGCGCCCGGCCCGCCCGCGTCCCCGGCCCGGCTAGCGCCAGTGCTCGGCGACCCAGGGAGTGGGGCGGCAGATGCGGTGGAGGCGGCGGGAACGGTAGCCGGCCAGCGCCTCGTGCGGGTTCGGGCGGCCGTGGAAGACCACGATCCGGGTCCCGGCCGGGAACGTCGGCGCCGCCACCAGGTTGAGCGGGAAGGCGGGCAGGCAGTGGCGGCGGAAGCTCACCACCCACTCGCTCGGCCACCACGCCTTGTCCGGCCCCAGGGCCTCGGCGAGGTAGCGCTGGTCCACCTGCGTGCGGTAGCGCGCGAGGGCCTCGTCGCGCTCCGCCATGAAGCGCTCGAAGATCGCGCCCGCGCGCGGCCCGGCCTCGAAGCGGAACACCGAAGAGTTGCCGGGCTCGCCGTGACGGCGGAGCGCGCGCTGCAGCGCGTGCTCCCAGTCGTGGATGATGCACGGGCGCCCCGGCGCGTAGGCGAAGAGCTCGTCGAGCGGCCCCGTGACCAGGAGGTCGAGGTCGAGGAACAGGCACTCGCCCGCGAGCCCCGCGAGCCCCTCCCGGAAGAGCGCGAGCTTCAGCCACGGGGTGCGCTGCCAGGCGGGCGGCACGTCGAGCTCGGGGATGGGGTGGACCTCGACCCCGGAGCCGATGCCGCCGGGGTCGTCGGTGAAGCACAGGAACCGGAGGTCCGCCGCGAGGTGGCGCCGCACCCCGGCGTACAGGCGGTTCACGTACTCCGGGCCGTACTTCGCGCCCCACTTCAGGGTCAGGACGTTGACGGTCACGGCCGTGCGCCGCCGATGCGCCCGCCCGTCCCCGCCGCCGCGCCCGCTGCCGCTGTCGCGCCCGCTGCCGCTGTCGCGCCGGCGCCGCTCACGCCGCTTGCACGTCCGTGCGGCCGGGTTGCAGCTCCTCGTAGGGCAGCCTCCCGGAGGCGAGCATCTCCGCGCGGCTTCCGAGCGCCGCGATGCGGCCCTCGCGCAGCACCGCGATGCGGTCCGCCATCTCGATCGTGGACTGGCGGTGGGCGATGATGATCGTGGTGCGCCCGCTGCGAAGGCGCGCGAGGGCGGTGCGGATGCGCTGCTCGGAGAGCGGGTCGAGGGCGGAGGTCGCCTCGTCCAGGATGAGCACCGGCGCATCCTTGAGGAAGGCGCGCGCGAGCGCGAGCCGCTGGCGCTGCCCGCCCGAGAGGTCGAGGCCGTTCTCGCCGATCGGCGTATCCAGCCCCTCGGGCAGGTCGTCGAGGAAGTCGGTGACGAAGGCGGCCTCGGCCGCCGCCAGCACTTCGGAGCGGGGCGCCGCGGCGAGCGCGCCGTAGGCGATGTTCGCCGCGATGGTGTCGTTGAACAGCACGATCTCCTGGTTGACGATGGACAGCTGGCGGCGGAGCGACGCCAGGGTGAATTCGCGGATGTCGGTCCCGTCGAGGCGGATGACCCCCGCCGTCGGGTCGAAGAAGCGGGGGATGAGGTTCGCCATGGTCGACTTGCCCGCGCCCGACGGTCCGACCAGGGCCAGGGTCTCGCCGGGCTCGACCACCAGCGACACCCCGTGCAGGGCGGGCGCGCGATCCTCGCGGTAGCGGAACCTCACCGCGTCGAACTCGATCCGGCCCTCCGCCCGCCCGGCCTCGCGGGCGCCGCCGTCCGGCTCCCCGGCCTGGTCGAGGAGGCCGAACACGCTCTCCGCCGCGGCCAGCCCGCTCTGCAGCTTGGCGTTGACCGTGGTGAGGCTCTGCACCGGCCGGAACAGCATCATGGTGGCCGCGATGAAGCTCACGAAGGCGCCCACGGTGATCGCGCCCGCCGATGCGCGGTAGGCGGTGACGGTGACCACGACCGCGACTGCGGCGGCGATCATGGCCTGCACCAGGGTGCCGGGGTAGCCTCCCGCCAGCACGAACTTGAAGTTGCGCAGCCGCACCTCGTCCGCGGCCTCGGCGAAGCGGCGGCGCTCGTACTCCTGGCCGCCGAACACGCGCACCGTCTTCTCCCCCTCCAGCGTCTCGTACAGCCGGTGGTTGATGCGCCCCATGGCCTGCTGCAGGAGGTGGCTGAGACGGCGCAGGCGCCGGTTGAAGTACCGCACCGTGGCCGCGATCAGCGGGGCCGCGACCAGCATCAGCAGCGTCAGCTGCCAGTCGAGCCAGGCCATCCACACGAGCAGCCCCGTCACCGCCAGCGAGTCCGTGACCAGCACGATCAGCGCCTGGCTCGGGGCCTCGGTGAAGCGGCTGGCGTTGAACGTCAGCTTCGACATCAGCTGCGGGGTGGGGGGGCGGTCCGGCCGTCCGGTCGGCAGCTCGAGGAGCTTGTCGAAGAGGAGGGTGCGCAGATCGAGCAGCACCCGCTGCGTCACCGCCGCCATCGCCACGCTGCGGGTCAGGACGGCCGCCCCCCGGATCACGAACACCAGCACCAGCAGCGTGGTGAGGCCGGCCACGCGCTCGGGGTCGCGCTCGACGAAGCTGCCGTCGAGCACCGGCTTGAGGAGCATCGGGATGGCGGGCATGGTCGCGGCCGTGACCGCCATCGCCGCCACTCCGAGCGAGAACGTGCGCCAGTACGGGCGCACGTACCCCAGCATCCGCCCGTAGAGGCGGAACGAGGTCCGCACGCCCGCCGCCCGCGTCACGGGGCTGGCGCGCCCCCGTCCCCGCCCGCCGGCGCGCCGCCGCCGCCTCCG
>CAZSPS010000345.1:0-2202 GCA_964608875.1 uncultured Ectothiorhodospiraceae bacterium | reverse complement strand
GGGGAGGGCGCGGGGCCGGGCGGCTATACTCGCGCCCCTTGCCTCGAGGGGACCGGCGGCGGCCGGCCGGACGCGGACGCTTCGCCATGAACTTCCAGGACATGATCGCGGCCCTCGACGCCTACTGGGCGGCGCACGGGTGCGTGCTCCAGCAGCCCTGCGACATGGAGGTGGGGGCGGGCACGTTCCACCCCGCCACGTTCCTGCGGGCGGTGGGGCCGGAGCCGTGGCGCACGGCCTACGTGCAGCCCTCGCGCCGTCCGGCCGACGGGCGCTACGGGGAGAACCCGAACCGGCTCCAGCACTACTACCAGTACCAGGTGGCGCTCAAGCCTTCGCCTCCCGACCCGCAGGGCCTGTACCTCAGCTCGCTCGAGGCGCTCGGCATCGACCCCCTCACCCACGACGTGCGCTTCGTCGAGGACGACTGGCAGTCCCCCACCCTGGGGGCCTGGGGGCTCGGTTGGGAGGTCTGGCTGAACGGCATGGAGGTCACGCAGTTCACCTACTTCCAGCAGGCGGGCGGCCTCGACTGCCGGCCGGTCACGGTCGAGCTGACCTACGGCCTCGAACGGGTCGCGATGTACCTGCAGCAGGTGGACAGCGTCTACGACCTCGTGTGGACGGACGGGGTGACCTACGGCGACGTGCACCTGCAGAACGAGCGCGAGATGTCGGTCTACAACTTCGACGAGGCCCCGGTGGCGACGCTGTTCGAGTGGTTCGCCACCTGCGAGGAGGAGAGCGCGCGGCTCGCCGGCAAGGAGCTGGCGCTGCCCGCGTACGAGATGGTCCTGAAGGCGTCGCACCTGTTCAACCTGCTGGACGCGCGCGGCGCCCTGTCGGTGACCGAGCGCCAGCGCTACCTGCTGCGGGTGCGGACCGTCGCGCGCGGCGCGGCCGGGGCGTGGCTCGCGGCGCGCGAGCGGCTCGGGTTCCCGCTGCTCGGACGCGGCGGCGAACGAGCGGCGCTCGCGGGTGCTTCCGAGCCTGCGTCTGCGGATGCGCCTGCGTCCGCGCCCGCTTCCGCCGAGGCGGCGGGCGGCGGGCCGCGCGACCTGCTGGTGGAGATCGGCACGGAGGAGCTGCCGCCGCGGAGCCTCGAGGCGCTCTCGCGCGCGTTCGCAGGCGGGGTGCGGCGCGGCCTCGAGGAGGCGGGGCTCGCCTGCGCCGGCGCGCCCGAGGCGTTCGCCACCCCCCGCCGCCTCGCCCTCATCGCGCGCGCGGTCCCGGAGGCCGCGCCCGGCCGCACGCGCGAGCGCCGCGGCCCGGCCGTCGCCGCCGCCTTCGACCCGGACGGCGCGCCCACCCGCGCCGCCCTCGGCTTCGCCCGCTCCTGCGGGGTGGAGGTGGAGGCGCTCGAGCGGCTCGAGACGGACAAGGGCGCGTGGCTCGTGCACCGCGCCGCCGAGCCCGGCCGCCCCGCCCGGGACCTGGTCCCCGAGGTGGTCGAGCGCGCCCTCGCGGACCTGCCGGTCGCGCGCCGCATGCGCTGGGGGCAGGGCGACGCGGAGTTCGTGCGCCCCGTGCACTGGCTGGTGCTGCTGCACGGGGCCGAGGTCGTGGACGCTACCGTGCTCGGGGTGCGCTCCGGGCGCGACACCCGCGGACACCGCTTCCACCACCCGGACCCCATCCCCCTCGCCGGCGCGGACGAGTACGTCGAGCGGCTGCGGAGCCCCGGCCGCGTCGTCGCCTCCTTCGACGAGCGCCGCCGGCTCATCGCGCGTGCGGTCGAAGAGGAGGCGGGCCGTCTCGAGCCCGCGGGCCGCGCGCTCATGGACGACGGCCTGCTCGACGAGGTGACGGCCCTCGTGGAATGGCCGGCGCCGGTCGCGGGCCGCTTCGACGAGGCGTTCCTCGACCTGCCGCGTGGGGTCGTCACGGCCACCTTGCAGGGCCACCAGCGGTACTTCCCGGTCGAGGACCCGGCGGGCGGCGGCCGGCTCCGGCCCCACTTCATCGCCGTCGGCAACCTCGAGAGCCGCGACCCGCAAGCGGTGCGGGCGGGCAACGAGCGGGTGGTCCGCCCGCGTCTCGAAGACGCGGCGTTCTTCGTGCGCAGCGACCTCGAACGCCCGCTCGCCGACTACCGCCCGCGGCTCGAGGGGGTGGTGTTCCAGGAGCGCCTGGGCTCGATGGCCGCGAAGTCGGAGCGGGTCGGGAACCTCGTCCACTACACGGCGCGCGCGGTCGTCGAGG
>CAZSPS010000344.1:0-1590 GCA_964608875.1 uncultured Ectothiorhodospiraceae bacterium | reverse complement strand
CGTCGGCATCCTCGAGCGAGAGCCGGAAGAACACGTCCAGCGCTTCGGCCAGGTCTTCGGTGTCGCGCTCGAACGTCAGCACCGTGTCGTCGCCTTCGACGATCTCGTCCGGCGCCACCGCCACCGACACCACCGGCTGGTCGTTGTCGCGGATGCGCCCGATGCCCGCCGCCACGTCCCCCAGCACCGCCGTGCCGCCCGACGGCACCACCGAGAGCGCGACTTCCACCGTCTCCTCGTCCACCTCCGGCGCCGCGTCGTCCACCGTCGCAAGCGTCAGCGCCTGCTCCGTCACTCCCGGCGCGAAGGTCAGCGTGCCGCCCGCCGCGTCCGTGTAGTCGTCTTCCGTGGCCGGGTCGTCGTCCGCCGTGGCCGTGCCGGCGAGCGTGTAGCCCACCGTGACCGTCTTGCCGCTCTCTTCGGACAAGCGCACCGGGAACACGAGGTCGCCGCCCTCGACCACCGCCGCCGCGGGCGAGGCGATCGACACCGACGGCGGGTCGTCGTCGTCCGTGACCGTGACCGACGCCGCCGCCGGGTCGCCCGGCTTGTAGGCGGCCGCGCCGGACCCGACGGCCAGGGTCAGCAGCGCGTCGTCCTCGTCCCGCGCGTCGTCGTCCGTCGCGAGCGACACCGCCGTGGTCGCTTCGTTCTCCTCGAACATGGCTTCCGTCGGCGCCGCGCCCGCCAGCACGTCCGCGCCGCCCGAGACCGTGACCGCCACCGTCAGCGGCTCCGTCAGGTCCTCGGCCACGCGCGTCAGCGTGAACGCCGCCGCCCCGCCTTCCGCCACCGGGCCGCCGTCCGCGGCCACCGTCACCACCGCCCGCGCCCGCACCCGCACCACCGCCTCGGCCTCGGACGCGGCGCCCGTGCGCCAGAGCGCGCCCGACGCGGGCGGGGTCAAAGTCAGGGTCAGGTCCGCGCCGACGCCGACGGTGAGGGCGTCCGTGTCCGTCGCAAGCCGCACCGAGGCCGTGTCCACGCCGGCCGCGAACGAGACGCTCGCAGGCGCCGACACCCCGGCCGCCAGCACCGCATCGGGGTCCGCCACCGCGACCTCGACCTCGAGCGCGTCCGTGAGCACCCCCGCGCGCGTCAGCACGAACGCCGCCTCGCCGCCCTCCGTCACCGTCGCGCCGTCCGCCGCCGGCGCCACCGTCACCAGCGGCAGGTCGTCGTCGAAGATGCGGCCCGACGCCGCCGCCGCGCCGAGCGCCGCCGAGCCGTCCGCCGGCGCCGCGAGCGCGATCTCCACCGTCTCGGCCGGCTCGTCCGCGTCGTCGTCCACCGTCGCGAGGCGCACCTCCGCCTCCGTGTCGCCCGCCGCGAAGGTCAGCATGCCGCCGCCCGCGTCCGTGTAGTCCACGTCCTCCGTGGCCGTGCCGCCCAGCGTGTAGCCGATCGTCACCGCCTGCCCGCCCGCGCCGAACAGCCGCACCGGGAACACGAGCTCGCCGCCCTCCACCACCGTCGGCGCGTCCAGCACCGAGACCACCGGCAGGGCGCGGTCGTCGTCGCGCACCAGGAAGCGCGCCTCGCCCGCCGACGCCGACACGCGGTAGTCGCGCGCGGCGTCGATCACCACCG
>CAZSPS010000343.1:0-3509 GCA_964608875.1 uncultured Ectothiorhodospiraceae bacterium | reverse complement strand
TGCGCGGCCGGCACGCGCGCCCCCGCGAGCGCAAGCCTCTGGCAGGGTTCGTGTTCGGGGAGCGCTGGGCCGAGCCCGCCCCGTTCCTGGACCGCTCCGCCGCCGCCCCCGGAGACTGAACCATGAGACCGGACCGCCCGTCCTTCGCGCTTGCGCTTGCGTTCACCGCCGCGCTCGCGCTCGCCCTTCCGGGCAACGCCGCCCGCGCCGAGGGGCCGGCCGTGCTTGAGCTCTTCACCTCCCAGAGTTGCTACTCCTGCCCGCCGGCCGAGGCCCTGCTGGGCGAGCTCGTGCAACGCGACGACCTCATCGCGCTCGAGTTCCACGTGGACTACTGGGACGACCTCGTCTACGGCGCGGCCGGGCAGTGGAAGGACGTGTTCTCGGACCCGGCCTACACCCGGCGCCAGCACCGCTACGCGAGGACCATTCCGGGCTCCCAGTCCTATACCCCCCAGGTGGTGGTGGACGGAAGCGCCCAGACCGTGGGCTCGCGCTCTCGCAGCGTGCGGCGCCTCGTCGAACGGGCCGCCGCCGGCGGCAAGCCCGCCCGCGTCACGGTGCGCGCGCGCGCCGGCGGCGGCCTCGCGGTCACGGTCGCGGCGGCGGCGCACGCCGCCGAGGCCGAGGTGCTGCTCGCCCGCTACGACGTGCGCCGCGTCACCGAGGTGAAGGCCGGCGAGAACAAGGGCAAGACCCTGGTCAACCACCACGTCGTGCGCGAGCTGCGCGCGCTCGGCGGCTGGAGCGGGGCGCACGCGGAGTTCGAGCTGCCCGACCCGGGCCTCCTCCCCGGCCAGGACTGCGCGGTCATCGTGCAGGCCGTCGGCCAGGGCCCCATCCTCGGCGCCGCCGCCTGCCCCTTGCGGCAAGGATAAGGATCAGGAGAAAGAGACATGAAAGCCGAAGACCGAACCACGCTCCCCCTCCCTCCCATCGCCGCCGCTGCCCGGAAGCCCTGGCGGCGCCCGCAGCTGAGGCCGCTGCACAATGTCGAGACGGAAGGCGGCATGCCGAACGAGGGAGGGAAGTGGCTGCTGAACGATTCCGAGGAGGACGAAGAGATGCTGTACAGGCCCGAAGGAACGTACTCGGGCGGCCCCTCCTGAGCCCGCCCGGCCCGGTCCGGTTCGGTCCGGGAGGGATGGGGCGGGGTACGGAGGCCGCGGGGTCCTCCGCCGGAGGTCAGCGGCGGGTGTACTGGGCGGCGCCGAACAGCATCTCCTTGGTCTTTTCGTCCATTGGGCCGGCGCGGCGGCGGTCGGCCAGCACCTGCACGGCGCGCTCGACGGCGGGGCGGGCGGCGACGGTCTTCATCCACCGCTCGACGTTCGGGAACTCCGCCACGTCGATCCCCTGGTTCTCGTGGATGCGGATCCAGGGGAAGGTCGCCATGTCGGCGATGGTGTACTCGCCGCCCCCGAGCCACTCCGCCTCCGCGAGCCGGCGGTCCAGCACCCCGTAGAGCCGCTTGCCCTCGTTCACGTACCGGTCGATCGCGTAGGGGATCTTCTCCGGCGCGTAGTTGCGGAAGTGGTGGACCTGCCCCAGCATCGGCCCCACGTGCCCCATCTGCGTCATGAGCCACTGGTTGACGACGTGGCGCGCGCGCGCCTGCGACGGGTAGAACCGCCCCGTCTTCTCACCCAGGTAGATGAGCATCGCCCCCGATTCGGCGAGGGTGAGGGGCTCGCCGTCCGGCCCGTCATGGTCCACCATCGCCGGCATCTTGTTGTTCGGGCTGATGCGCAGGAACTCGGGCTTGAACTGGTCGCCGTTGCCGATGTCGATGGGGATGACGTTGTAGGCCAGCCCCGTCTCCTCGAGCATGATGTGGACCTTGTGTCCGTTCGGAGTGGGCCAGGTGTAGAGGTCGATCATGGTTGCCTTTCCTCGGGTTGTGTTCAGTCCGCCGCCCGCGTCGTCTGCCACTTCGCGTCGTCGCCACGCTCGGCGCGCTCCTCCTGGTGGCGGTCGATCTCGCCCTGCACCGCCGCGCGCGCCTCGCCCGCCAGCCGTTCGTTGTTGGCGGCGGAGAGCTCGTAGCTGTCCGCGCGCGCCTGGAAGCGCGACTGGAAGCGGGGCATCACGTAGCGGGCGATGAGCTCGTAGCTGCGCTTGGTCTCGGCCCAGTCCGCCCAGTTGTGGGCGAACAGCATGTAGCAGCCGAACCCGCCTTGGGAGCCCTCCCACAGCCGCTCGATGGCCGCGGCCGCGTCGTCCGGGTCGCCGATGCACGCGAGGCCGTTCTCGCGCATGTGGCCGATCGGGTCGTCCACGTCGTCCGGCACGATGGGGAACGTGGTGATCTCGCGGAAGTACTTGAGCCAGCGCTCGAGCCCGAACTCGACGTCGCGCTCCGCCCGCTCGCGGGTCTCCGCCACGTGCATCAGCGACACCACCCGCCAGCGCGACCGGTCCACCCGCTGCCCGTTCTCCGCCGCGATGGCCTCGCACGTCTGCCAGTTGGCGGCGTGCGCGGCGAGGCCGGAGTCCGTCGTGCCCCCGATGGACAGCATCCCCAGGCCGTACTTGCCGGCGGTGCGGGCGCCGACGGGCGAGCGCGCCGACGCCACCGCCATCTCGACCATCGGCTTGGTGTAGCACTCCATCTGCAGTTGCGCCTCGCGCAGCTCGAACCAGTCGGTCTTGCGGCTCACGGTCTCGCCGCGCAGGAGCGGCACCAGCACCGACACCGCCTCGTCCATGCGCCGGCGCTGCTCCGACACCGGGATGCCCATCTTGTCCGCGTCCGCCGTAAGCGCCCCCGGGCCGACCCCGAACATCATCCGCCCGCGCGTCATGTAGTCGAGCTGCAGCACCCGGTCCGCCACCATCAGCGGGTGGTGGTAGGGCAGCGAGACGACCCCCGTGCCGAGGCGGATGCGGCGCGTGCGCTCGGCCGCCGCCGCGATGAACACCTCGGGGCAGGCGACGATCTCGAACCCGCCCGAGTGGTGCTCGCCGATCCACGCCTCGTCGTAGTCGTGCCGCTCCAGCCACTCGATGAGCTCGAAGTCGCGCTCCAGCGCGAGCACGGGGTTCTCGTCGAGCGCGTGGAACGGCGCGAGGAAGATGCCGAACCGGAGGTGGCGGCTCATGATGCGGCTCCTGAGGTGGGAGAGCGAAGCCTAACGCAAGCGCCGCAGTTCCCCAAATGCGCCTGCCGTGCGCACCGCGCCGGTTGATACCGGGCCGCGTGGAGCCTACATTGCTACGCAAGGCCCGCGCGAGACCACCCGCGCCCGTGCGCGCCGTCCCTCCGAACCCCGAGGATGGGCAGAGATGGCATACCAGGACCTTTTCGTCGTCCTCGACGACACCCCCGAGTGCGAAGAGCGCGTGAACGTCGCGCTCCGGCTCGCCGAGCGGCACGAGGCGCACCTCTCGGGCCTCATGGCCGTGGAGCAGGTGCGCGTGCCGGCCTACGCCGAGACCCATCTGCCGCCGGAGATGATGGAGGAGCGGCGCCGGCTCGAAGACGAGGCGCGCGCGCGGGTGCGCGAGCG
>CAZSPS010000342.1:0-9232 GCA_964608875.1 uncultured Ectothiorhodospiraceae bacterium | reverse complement strand
AGGAGTGGGGCACCCCGGTGCACGTCCTCATGGCGTTCGTGCGCCACGAGTCGTCCTACCGGAGCCGCGTGAAGCCGCCGCGCAAGCGGTTCCTGTTCATCCCCCTGGGGCGCCCCTCGTCCGCCCAGGGCTACGCGCAGGCGCAGGACCCGGTGTGGGGGGAGTACCAGGCGGAGCGGGGCCGGCTCCGGCGCAGCCGGGCGGACATGGAGGACGCCCTCGACTTCGTCGGCTGGTACAACCACAAGACCTGGCGCGCGCTCCGCATCCCGCGCGACGACGCGCGCCGGCTCTACCTCGCCTACCACGAGGGGCGGGGCGGATACCGGCGCGGCACGTGGAAGGAGAAGCCCGGCGTGCAGCGCACCGCGCAGCGGGTGGCGGACACCGCCCGCCGCTACCGCTCGCAGCTCGAGCGTTGCGAGTCCCGTTTCCGCTGCGACTCGTGGTACCAGGTCTGGCCTTTCTGCCGCTGACGCGCCTGTCCGGCGTTCGACGCGCCGGCCCGTCGCTCAGAGGGTTCCCGCCAGCGTGCGCAGGTGGTGCTCGGCGTCGCCGAACAGACGGTCGATGAAGGTGAGGCGCTTGAAGTAGTGGCTGATGGGCATCTCGTCGGTGACGCCCATGCCGCCGTGGAGTTGCACGGCGTTCTCGCCGACGAAGCGCCCGGCCCGGCCGATCTGTACTTTGGCGGCGGAGATCGCGCCCTCCGCACCGTCCGCGGCCTTTGCCCCGTCGCGCTCGCCGAGCCGCACCGCCGCCATGTAGGCCATGGAGCGGGACAGCTCGCAGCCCATGTACATGTCCACCAGGCGGTGCTGCAGCACCTGGAAGTTCGAGAGGGCGGCGCCGAACTGCTCGCGGCCCCGCAGGTACTCGGCGGTGGAGCGGTGCATGCGCTCCATGATGCCGACCGCCTCCGCGCACACGGCCACGATGCCGGCGTCCACCGCCTCCTCGACCACCGCGGCCCCCTCGCCGGGCTCGCCGATCACGTCCTCGGGGCCGGCCCGCACCCCGTCCAGCTCGACCTCTCCCGCCCGCAGGCCGTCCATCGTCCGGTAGCCCTGCACGCGCAGGCCGGGCGCGTCCGCGCCGAGCGCGAACACCGTCACCCCGCTCCGCTCCCCGGCGCCGCCCGCGGTGCGCGCGCTCACCGCGAGCGCGTCCGCGGCGGGAGCGTTCAGCACCACGCTCTTGGCCCCGGTGAGCACGTAGCCTTCGCCGTCGCGCTCCGCCCGCGTCTCGACGTGGGCGAGGTCGTAGCGCGAGCGGCGCTCGGCGAAGCCGAACGCGAACTGCAGCTCCCCGGCCGCGAGCCGGGCGAGCCGCTCCGCGCCCGCCGCGCCCTGGCGCCGCAGCAGGCGCCCGCCCAGCACCGCCGTCGCCAGGTACGGCTCGACCGCGAGCGCCGACCCCAAGCCCTCCATCACGATCGCGGTCTCGACCGGGCCGCCGCCGACCCCGCCCGCCTCCTCCGGCAGGCCGAGACCGAGCCAGCCGAGCTCGGCGAACCGGCGCCAGTTCTCGCGCCCGTACCCGTCCTCGCTCGCGGCGAGCGCGCGCCGCGTCTCGAACGGATACTCCGCCTCCACGAAGCGCTCCACGCTCTCGCGCAGCAGCCGCTGCTCGGCGGTGAACGAGAAGTCCATCGGCGTTCCGGCCCTCCCGCCCGCGCGCGCTAGAGGCCCAGCACCATCTTGGCGATGATGTTGCGCTGGATCTCGTTGCTGCCCCCGTAGATCGAGGACTTGCGCCAGTTGAAGTAGCGGGCGCCGAGCCCGATCGCGTGCTCGGGGCCGATCGCCGCCTCGTTGGAGTCCGCCCGGCCGGGGGGCTCGGGCAGGGCGTAGTACCCCACCGCCTCCATCAGCAGCTCGGTGATGGCCTGCTGGATCTCCGTGCCCTTGATCTTGAGGATGGACGCCTCGGGCCCCGGCGCCGCGCCCGCGTTCATCGCCGACACGATGCGCAGCACGGTGTACTCGAGGCTCATCAGCTCCACCTCGACCTCCGCGATGCGCTCTCGGAAGCGCCGGTCCTCGGCGAGCGGCCGCCCGCCGCTCGCCTCCTTGTCCGCGATCTCGCGCACGCGCCGCAGCTGGGCCTTGGAGCGCGAGACCCCGGCGATGCCGGTGCGTTCGTGCCCCAGGAGGAACTTCGCGTACGTCCAGCCCTTGCCTTCCTCGCCGACGAGGTTCTCGACCGGCACGCGCACGTCCTCGAAGAACACGTCGTTGATCTCCTCGCTGCCGTCGAGGGTGCGGATCGGCCGCACGGTGACGCCGGGCGAGTGCATGTCGATGAGCAGGAACGAGATGCCCTCCTGCCGCCGCTCCTCGCGGCTGGTCCGCACCAGGCAGAAGATCCAGTCCGCGTACTGGGCGAGGGTGGTCCAGGTCTTCTGGCCGTTGACCACGTAGTGCTCGCCGTCGCGCACCGCGCGCGTCTTGAGCGAGGCGAGGTCCGAGCCCGCCCCCGGCTCCGAATACCCCTGGCACCACCAGTCCTCGCTCGCGAGGATGCGCGGCAGGAAGCGGCGCTTTTGCTCTTCGGAGCCGAAGGCGATGAGGACCGGCCCCACCATGCTGATCCCGAACGGGAGCGGCGGCGGCGCCCAGGCCGCCTCCATCTCTTCCTCGAACAGGTAGCGCTGGACCGGGGTCCAGCCGGTGCCGCCGTGCTCGACCGGCCACCCGGGGGCCATCCACCCCCGCTCGTGCAGCACCTTCTGCCAGCGGACCTGGGCGTCCCGGTCGAGCCGGTAGCCGGTCCAGGTGCGTTCGCGCACTTCCTCCGGAAGCCGCTCGTTGAGGAACGCGCGCACCTCCTCTCGGAAGCCGCGCTCTTCGAGGGTCAGCGTGAGGTCCATGGGCCGCAAGCCTTCTGTGCCGTGTCCGCGCCCGCCGGCCGGGGAGCCGGCCCGCGCGTGCGATGCGGCGATGTTAGCCGCGCCTCCCCCGGCCCGGCAAGCGCCGCCGCCGTCCGCCGCGGGCGCGCGAGTTCCCGCGGGCGCCGGCAAGGAGTAGAATCGCGGGCGTGAGGGAGGCGTTCGATTGGCGATGTCGGTGAGTGCGCCGGCGCCCCGGTGCGACTGGGCGCTGTTCCTGGACTTCGACGGGACCCTGGTGGACCTCGCATCGCGCCCCAGCGCGCTCCGCCCCCACCCCGACTTGGCTCCCACCCTGCGGCGCGCGTCCGCGGCGCTCGGCTCGGCGCTGGCCGTGGTGAGCGGCCGCCCGATCGGCGAGATCGACCACTGGCTTGCGGCGAGCGTCGCGGCCGTCGCGGGCGGCCACGGCCTCGAGCGGCGGAGCGCGGACGGGCGCCTGCACCCCGCCGCCGCTCCGCCCGCCGGCGAGCTGGCGCGCGCGCGCGCGGACTTGGCGCGAGTCGCGGACGCGCACGGCGGGGTGCGCCTCGAGGACAAGGGCTACGGCTTGGCGCTGCACTTCCGCAGCGCGCCGCAATGGCGCGACGCCTGCGCCGCCGCCGTGCGCGCGCACGCGAGCCCCGCGTTCGAGGTCCTGGAAGGCTCCATGGTGTTCGAGCTCCGCCCCCGCGGCGTGCACAAGGGGCTCGCCGTCGACCGGTTCATGGACGAGGCGCCGTTCGCGGGACGCACCCCGGTGTTCGTTGGGGACGACCTCACCGACGAGGACGGTTTCAGGACCGTCAACGCCCGCGGCGGGGTCAGCATCCTGGTCGGACCGGCGCGCGCCACCAGCGCCCGCCACCGCATGCCCGGCGTAGACTCCGTACTCGCTTGGCTGCGGGCCATCCCGGACACGGTCGGGGAAGCCGGGAGCGGCGGTGGAGAGGAGAAGCGGAAGTGAGCGAGAGAGCATGAGCGGGATCGGGACGCGGGCCGAAAGCGGCGCGGATGGGGACGCGGGCCGGACGGCGGCAGCAGCGGCGGAAGCCGAGGCGGCGGCGGTGGCCGAGGCGGCAGTGGCGGCGGCGGAGGCGGAGGCAGTGGCGGGGACTGCGGCAGCGGCGGCGGCGGAGCCGGCGGCGCCCGGCGAGCCGGCGAGCCTCGACCTGGGCGTGGTCGGCAACTGCGCCGTCGCCGCGCTCATCGACACGCGCGCGCGCGTGATGTGGGCCTGCATGCCGCGCTTCGACGGCGACCCCGTGTTCGCCGGCCTCCTCGAGGGCTCCCGCCCCGAGAGCGAGCGCAGCCTCTTCGAGGTCGAGATCGAGGGCTTCACGGCCAGCGAGCAGACCTACCGCAACAACACGCCGGTGCTCGTCACCACCTTGCGCGACCGCGAGGGGCGCGAGCTCGAGGTCACCGACTTCGCGCCGCGCTTCGTCCACTTCGGCCGCCGCTTCCGCCCGATGGCGCTGGTGCGCATCCTGCGGCCGGTGAAGGGGCAGCCGCGCATCCGCATCCGCATCCGCCCGCGCTTCGGCAACTCCGCGCACCCGGCCGAGGTCACGCACGGCTCCAACCACGTCCGCTATACCGGGTCGAACCTCGCGGTGCGCCTCACCACCAACGCCCCGCTCGCCTACCTGCTCAACGAGTCGTGGTTCTACCTCGAGGAAGAGCTCACCCTGTACCTGGGGCCGGACGAGAGCCTGAGCCGCCCGGTGGCCGAGACCGGGCGCGAGGACCTCGACGCCACCACCGCGTACTGGCGCGAGTGGGTGCGCCACCTGCACGTGCCCCTGGAGTGGCAGGAGGCCGTGATCCGCGCCGCCATCACCCTGAAGCTCTGCTCGTTCGAGGAGACCGGCGCCATCGTCGCCGCCATCACCACCTCGGTGCCCGAGGCCCCGGACTCGGGCCGCAACTGGGACTACCGCTACTGCTGGGTGCGCGACGCCTACTACGTCATCAAGGCCCTCAACGAGCTCGGCGCCGTGGACATGATGGAGAGCCACCTGCGCTACGTGCGCAACCTCGTCGCCGCCGCCGGGGTGGACGGCCACATCCAGCCCGTCTCGGGCATCGACCTGCGCCCCGCCCTCACCGAGCGGGTGGCGGACTCCCTGCCCGGCTACCGCGACATGGGGCCGGTGCGGGTCGGCAACGACGCCTACACCCACGTCCAGCACGACGTCTACGGCCAGGTGGTGCTGTCGTCCGCCCAGGCGTTCTTCGACCACCGCCTGCTGCGTCCCATGGGCGAGCGCGACTTCCTGGCCCTGGAGCGAGTGGGGGAGCGGGCCTTCGAGATCCATCGCGAGCCCGACGCGGGGCTGTGGGAGTTCCGCAACCGGGCGCGGGTGCACACCTATTCCAGCCTGATGTGCTGGGCGGCCTGTGATCGCCTGGCCAAGATCGCGGACTATCTCGGCCACGCCGTGCGCGCCGCGTTCTGGCGCGAGCGGGCGGACACCATCCGCCGCTTCATCGAAGAGGAGGCCTGGAACCCGCGCCTGAACAGCTACACCGCCGCCATCGGCAGCGAGGACCTGGACGCCTCCTTGCTGATCCTGGCCGACATCGGCTTCCACGAGCCGGCGCACCCGCGCTTCGAGGGCACGCTGAAGGCGATCGAGGCCGGGCTGCTCCACGGCAACCACATGTACCGCTACACGGCGGAGGACGACTTCGGCCGCCCGCGCACCGCCTTCAACGTGTGCACGTTCTGGTACATCGACGCGCTCGCCGCGCGCGGCGAGACCGCGCGCGCGCGCGCGCTGTTCGAGGGGATGCTGGCGAGCCGCAACCACGCGGGGCTGCTGTCCGAGGACATCGACACCGCCACCGGGGAGCTGTGGGGGAACTACCCCCAGACCTACTCGCTGGTCGGCATCATCAACGGCGCGGTGCGCTTGAGCCGCCCCTGGACGGCCGCCCGCTAGGGCGGCGCGGCCGGGGTGGATTGCCGATGAGCCGCCTGGTCGTCGTCTCCAACCGGGTGGCGGTGCCCGACCGGCGCAACCAGGGCGCGCAGGGCGGCTTGGCCGTTGCCATGCACGCGGCCCTGCGGCGCAACTCCGGCATCTGGTTCGGCTGGAGCGGCGAGGTGAGCGAGCGCCCGGGCCCGCCCCAGGTGCGGGAGGCCGACGGGTTCGCCGTCGCCACCATCGACCTCACCCCGGAGGACTACGACGAGTACTACAACGGCTACGCCAACCGCTCGCTGTGGCCGCTGTTCCACAACCGCATGGGGCAGACGGCCTACGACCGCCGCTACGACGAGGGCTACTTCCGGGTGAACGAGCGCTTCGCCCACGCCCTGGGGCCGCTCATCGAGCCGGGCGACCTCATCTGGATCCACGACTACCACCTCATCCCGTGCGCCGAGGAGCTGCGGCGCATGGGCTGCGACCACCGCATCGGCTTCTTCCTGCACAGCCCCTTCCCGCCCGCGGACCTGCTCGTCACCCTGTCCACCCACGAGGCGCTGGTGAAGGGGCTCTTCGCCTACGACCTGGTGGGCTTCCAGACCGCGCCCGATCTGCGCTCGTTCCGTGACTACGTGGTGAACGAGGCAGGCGGCGCGCTCTACGACGACGGGCGGGTGGAGGCCTACGGGCGCATCATCCACGCCGGGGCCTTCCCCATCGGCCTCGACCTCGAGAGCTACCGCGCGCTGGCGGACTCGCGCGACGCGGCGCGCCAGGAGCAGCGCATGTACCGGAGCCTCGGCGGGCGGCGCATGATCATCGGCGTGGACCGGCTGGACTACACCAAGGGCCTCGACAACCGGCTGCTCGCCTACGAGCGGCTGCTGGTGGAGAGCCCGGAGTACCAGCGCAACCTCATGCTGCTGCAGATCGCGCCGCCGTCGCGCGGCGAGGTGCCGGAGTACGAGGCCATCCGCAACGAGGTCGAGCACGCCTGCGGGCGCATCAACGGGCGCTTCGCCGAGGTGGACTGGGTGCCCGTGCGCTACGTGAACCGCAGCTATCCCAGGCGTTCGCTCGCCGGCATGTTCCGCGCCGCGAGCGTGGGGTTGGTGACTCCGCTGAAGGACGGCATGAACCTGGTGGCCAAGGAGTACGCGGCGGCCCAGACCGGGGAGAACCCGGGGGTGCTGGTGCTGTCGCGCTTCGCGGGCGCGGCGCGCGAGCTCGATGGGGCGCTCATCGTCAACCCCTACGACGAGGCGGCGCTGGTGGAGGCGATGCAGCGCGCACTCGTGATGCCGCTCGAGGAGCGGCGCGAGCGGCTGGCCTCGATGCACGCGGTGCTCGAACGCAACACCGTCGCCGACTGGCGCAACCGCTTCGTGGCCACGCTCCGCGAGACCCCGCAGCCCCGGCTGGCGCTGCAGTGATGGGGACGGGCGGCGGCGCGGGCTCGGACGCGAGCGCGGGCGCGGCGGCGGCGCTTCCCGAGCCCGAGGCGCTCGACGCCGAGGCGGTGCTGCGCTGCTTCGAGCGCGTGCGCCTGCCCGCCCCCCGCCGCCGCGGCCGGGCGGAGCCGGCGGCGGACCTCGCCGCGCTCGCCGAGCGCTACGACGCGTTCGTGCTCGACGGCTTCGGGGTCATCAACGTCGGCGCCGAGCCGATCCCCGGGGCGGCGGAGGCGGTGCGCGCCCTGCGCGCCGCCGGCAAGCAGGTGATGGCCCTCACCAACGGCGCCGGCTCGCCCACCGCCCGCACCGCCGCCCGCTATGCCGGCTGGGGGGTGGAGATCCCGGAGCCGCTGGTGGTGTCGAGCCGGGACGCGCTGGAGGCGGCGCTCGCGCGCCGTCCGCGCGCGGAGGGGCCGTGGGGGGTGATGGCGCGGCGCGATTCCGAGCTCGGCACCTTCCCGGCCGAGACCTTCCTCCTCGGCGAGGACGAGGCGGCGTACCGCGAGGCGCGGGGGTTCATCCTGGCCGGCTCCGGCGAGTGGCGGCGCGGACGGCACGAGCGGCTCGCGGACGCGCTCCGCCGCGAGCCGCGCCCGGTGCTGGTGGCCAACGCGGACGTGAGCGCCCCCTTGCCGCGCGGGGAGTTCACCGCCGAGCCCGGCTACTGGGCGCTGCGCCTGGAAGCGGAGACGGGGGTGGGCTACGAGTCGTTCGGCAAGCCGTTCGGCACCGCCTTCGACCTCGCCCTCGAACGGCTCGGCCCGCACGCCCCGCAGCGCGAGCGCATCGCCATGGTCGGCGACGGGCTCTACACCGACGTGCTGGGCGCCCTCGCGGCGGGCCTGGGCGCGGTGCTGGTCACCGGCCACGGCCTCATGAAGGGCCTCGACTGGCGCGCCTGGGCCGAGCGCGCCGGCATCTTCCCCGACTACGTAATCCCCGGCCCCTGAGCGGGCCGCTCGCCGTCTGGGCGGGCGGGGGCGCGCAGCCGCTCCGCCACCTCGTGGATGAGGCGCCGGCCGTTGCCGTCCCCCAGGGTGAGGATCGACTCCGGGTGGAACTGCACCGCCGCCACCGGCAGGGTGCGGTGCTCGACCGCCATCACCACCCCGTCCTCGGTGTCGGCCGTCACCACCAGGCACTCCGGCAGCGTGTCCCGCTCCGCGAACAGCGAGTGGTAGCGCCCCGCCGCGAACCGCTCCGGCAGGTTCGAGAGCCAGCGCCCGCCCCGCCACCGCACCTGCGACGGCTTGCCGTGCATCGGGCGCTCGAGGGTGCCGAGGCGCCCGCCGAAGTACTCCACGATGCCCTGCAGCCCCAGGCACACTCCGAACAGGGGCAGGCCGCGCTCGAGCGCCGCGCCCACGGTCTCCGCCACCGCGAAGTCCGACGGCGCGCCCGGCCCCGGCGAGAGCACCACGAGGTCGGGGCCGATCTCGTCGATGCGCTCCGGGGCGAAGCCCGCGCGCAGCGTCACCACCTTCGCCCCGGTCTCGCGCAGGTAGCCGGCGAGCGTGTGCACGAAGGAATCCTGGTGGTCCACCATCAAGATGGTGCGCCCCGCGCCCGGCGCCTCCGCCGTCGTGCGCGCCCGCCGCTCGGTTCCGGCCGGCGGCGGGTCCGGGCGGGCGATGGCGTCGAGCAGGGCGGACGCCTTGAGCCGCGTCTCCTCCTCCTCCGCCTCGGGGTCGGAGTCGGCCAGCAAGGTGGCGCCCGCACGCACCTCCGCCGCCCCGCCGCGGATCTGCACGGTGCGCAGGGTGAGGCCGGTGTTCAGGTTGCCGTCGAAGCCGAGCATCCCGATCGCCCCCCCGTACCAGCGCCGCACCGATTTCTCGTGGTCCTCGATGAACTGCATCGCGGCGTGCTTCGGCGCCCCGGTCACGGTCACCGCCCAGGTGTGGGCGAGGAACCCGTCGAGCGCGTCGAGGTCCTCGCGCAGCCGCCCCTCGACGTGGTCCACGGTGTGGATC
>CAZSPS010000341.1:0-4604 GCA_964608875.1 uncultured Ectothiorhodospiraceae bacterium | reverse complement strand
GGGGTCGAGGCAGTCACGGGGTCTTGCCCATCGGGACGTTGCGCGCGCGCGCTCACTGCTCGCCGGGCGGGCGGTAGCCTTCGGGGCGCACGTCGGCGCCGCCGAACAGGAACGCCTCCATCTGCGCCTCCAGGAACTTGCGCGTCTCGGGGTCGCGGGGGCTGAGGCGGTTCTCGTTGATGAGCATGGTCTGGCGGGCGAGCCATTCCCGCCACGCCTCGCGCGAGACGCCCTCGAAGATGCGCCGCCCGAGATCGCCCGGGTACGGGGGCGCGTCGAGGCCGGGCGCCTCCCGGCCGAGCCGCGCGCAGTGCACGGTGCGCGTCATGGGTTTCCTCCTTCGGTATCGAGCCGCGACAGTATCGCCCCGACCGGGGCCGCGAGTCCCACTCCCGCCCCCGCCGCCGGGTCGCCGGGGTCGAGCCAGCGCACGGCGGCGGCGTCGCCGCCGTGCGCTGGCCCGTCCTCGGCCGCCCGCTCCGGGGCGGGCTCCACCGCCGCCACCACGGGGGTGGCGAGCAGCCGGAAGTGGGTGAAGCCGTGCTCGACGGGCGGCAGACGCCGGACCCTGCCGGGGCGAAGGCGGAGGCGCCGACGCTCGGCGCTCAGGCGCGCGGCGGCCCGCAGGCCGGCCTCCGCGCCCGTCTCGGGGAAGCACCAGAGCCCGCCCCAGACGCCGCTCGGCGGGCGCCGCTCGACCAGCACCCGGCCGCGCGGGTCGCGCATCACCACCAGCAGCTTCTCGCGGGTGGGCCGCGGGCGCGCCGGGCGCGGCGCGGGGAAGCGCTCCACCGCGCCCGCGGCGCGCGCCCGGCAGCCGCGCGCCACCGGGCAGGCGGTGCACGCGGGCTTGGCGCGGGTGCAGACGGTGGCCCCCAGGTCCATGACCGCCTGGGTGTAGTCGCCGGCCCGCCGGTGCGGGGTGTGGCGTTCGGCGAGCGCCCACAGCCGCCGGCCCGCCGCCGCCTCGCCCGGCCAGCCCGCGACCGCGTGGTAGCGGGCGAGCACGCGCTTCACGTTGCCGTCGAGGATGGGATGGCGCTGCCCGTGCGCGAGGGCCAGGATGGCGCCCGCCGTGGAGCGGCCGATGCCGGGCAGCGCCGCCAGGGCCTCGAACGCGTCGGGCAGGCGCCCGCCGTGCGTCTCGGCCACCCGGCGCGCCGCCGCGTGCAGGTTGCGGGCGCGCGCGTAGTACCCGAGCCCGCTCCACAGCTCCAGCACTTCGTCGAGGCCGGCCGCGGCGAGCGCGGCCACGTCCGGGAAGCGGGCGGTGAAGCGCTCGAAGTAGGGAACGGCCGCCGCCACCCGCGTCTGTTGCAGCATGATCTCCGACACCCACACGCGGTAGGCGGTGGGGTCCCGCTGCCAGGGCAGGCCGCGGCGTCCGTGCCGGTCGAACCAGGCGAGGAGGGAGTCCGCGAAGCGGCGCTCCGCGCTCAAGGGCGGGGGCCGCCGCCGTCGTCGCCGTCGCCGGCCGCTTCGGCCGCTTCGGCTTCGAGGCGCACGCGTGCCGCCCGCGCCGCCTCGCGCACGCGCTCGGGCGCGGTGCCCCCCGGGTGCGCGCGCGCCGCCACCGAGCCGTCGAGGGACAGCGCCTCGCGCACGTCCGCGCCCGCCGCCTCGCCGCAGATCTCCCGCAGCTCCTCGAGCTCCAGCGCCTCGAGCGCGCGCCCGGTATCGACCGCGCGCCGCACCGCCCGCCCGGCCGCCGCGTGCGCGTCGCGGAACGCCACCCCCCGGCGCACCAGGTAGTCGGCGAGGTCGGTGGCGGTGGGGTGGCCCTCGCCCGCCGCGCGCCGCATCGCCTCCCGGTCCGCCTCCAGCCCCGCCAGCACCCCGGCGAACGCCCGCAGGCAGCCGCGCACCGTGTCCGCCGCATCGAACAACGCTTCCTTGTCCTCCTGGTTGTCGCGGTTGTAGGCGAGCGGCTGGCCCTTCATCAGCACGAGCAGGCCGGTGAGACTGCCGATCACCCGCCCCGCCTTGCCGCGCACCAGCTCCGGCACGTCGGGGTTCTTCTTCTGGGGCATGATGGAGGAGCCGGTGCAGAACGCATCGGGCAGGGCGACGAAGCCGAAGCGCGGCGAGCACCACAGCACCAACTCCTCGGCCATGCGCGAGAGGTGGACCATGAGCACGGCGGCGGCGGCGGTGAAGTCCAGCACGAAGTCCCGGTCGCTCACCGCGTCGAGCGAGTTCTCGCACGGCGCGTCGAAGCCGAGCAGCTCGCAGGTGATGCGCGGGTCGATGGGGAAGCTGGTGCCGGCGAGCGCGGCCGCGCCGAGCGGCATGCGGTTGGCGCGGCGGCGGGCGGCGGCGAAGCGCTCGGCGTCGCGCTCCAGCATCGCCTGCCAGGCCAGCATGTGGTGCCCGAAGGTGACCGGCTGGGCGGGCTGCAGGTGGGTGAAGCCCGGCATCACGGCGCCGGCCTCGCGCTCGGCCAGATCGATGAGCGCGCCCCGCAGCGCGCGCAGCCCGGCGGCGGCGGCGTCCGCCTCCGCGCGTACGTAAAGGCGCAGGTCGGTCGCCACCTGGTCGTTGCGCGAGCGCGCGGTGTGCAGCTTCTTGCCGGCCTCGCCGATGCGGGCGGTGAGCGCGGCCTCGATGTTCATGTGCACGTCTTCGAGCGAGCGCGACCACTCGAAGCGCCCGGCCTCGATGTCGGCCTCGATCGCCCGCAGCCCGGTCACGATGGCGTCGCGCTCGGCGGCCTCGAGCACCCCGGCCTCGGCCAGCATCGTGGCGTGGGCGATGGAGCCCTGGATGTCCTGCCGGTAGAGCCTGCGGTCGAAGTCGACGGATGCGGTGAACGCCTCCACGAAGGCATCGGTCGGCCCGGTGAAGCGGCCGGCCCACAACTTTTCCACGGAGATCGCCTCCCGCCGCGATTCTGCGACAGTATAGCGAGCCGAACCCCGAACACCGGAACGCACCGACATGACCAGCCACATCACCGACTCGCGCCTGTTCGGCGCCACCTTCGCGGCGGCGGACGTGGCCGCCGTCTTCTGCGACCGCAACCGCGTGCAGAAGTGGTTCGACGTCGAGGCCGCGCTCGCGGGCGCGCAGGCCGAGCTCGGCATCGTGCCGCACGCGGCGGCCGAGGAGATCGCGCGCCGGGCGGACGCGGAGCTCGTGGACCTCGACGCCATCGGCCGCGAGATCTCGGCCACCGCCCATCCCCTGGTGCCGGCCCTGCGCGCGCTCGCCGCGCTCTGCGCCGGCGGGGCCGGGGAGTACGTGCACTACGGCGCCACCACGCAGGACGTGATGGACACCGGCATGGTGCTCATGGTGCGCGAGGCATGGCCGATCCTGCTCGCCGACCTGCGCGCCATCCGCGCGCGGCTCGCGTCCGAGGCGCGCGCCCACCGCGACACCCCGATGGTGGGCCGCACGCACGCGCAGCAGGCGCTGCCCATCACCTACGGCTACAAGCTCGCGGTGTGGGTGGACGAGATCGACCGCCACCTCGAGCGCTGCGCCGAGGCCGAGCCGCGCATCTTCGTCGGCAACGTCACCGGCGCGGTCGGCACCCTGGCGTCGTTCGGTCCGGACGGGCTCGAGATGCAGCGGCGAACGCTCGAGCGCCTGGGGCTCGGGACGCCCCGCATCTGCTGGCACTCCGCGCGCGACCGCATCGCGGAGCTGGCCTGGGTGCTCGGCCAGATCGCGGGCACCATGGGCAAGATCGCGAACGAGGTCTACAACCTGCAGCGCACCGAGATCGACGAGCTGCACGAGCCGTTCCACCTCGGCAAGGTGGGCAGCAGCACCATGCCGCACAAGCGCAACCCCGCGAGCGCCGAGCTCGCGGTGGCGCTGTGGCGCCTGGTGCGGGGGTTGCTGGTGCCGCTCACCGACACGCTGTTCCACGAGCACGAGCGCGACGCCTCGGCCCTGCGGGTGGAGCTGGCCGCAGTGCCCGACATCGTCGTCTACTGCGGCGCGCTGCTGCGGCGGATGCGCGCCGTGGTCGAGGGCATGGAGCCGCGCCCGGAGCGGATGCGGGCCAACGCCGACCTGCTCGGCGGGCTGCTCCTGTCCGAGCGGGCGATGCTGGCGCTCGGGGAGAAGGTCGGCAAGCAGAGCGCGCACGAGATCGTGTACGAGGTGGCGATGGAGGTCTGGCGCGCGGGCGATGCGGGGGAAGGGTTCGCCGCCGCGCTGGCGGCGGACCCGCGGGTCGCGCCTCATCTCGGGCCGGAGGAGATCGCGGCCCTGCTCGACCCGGAGCGCTACCTGGGGCTTGCGGGGCGGATCGTGGACGAAGTGACCCGCGAGTCGCTATCCTAGGGCCATGTCCACGCTCGCGCAGCATTCGCAGGGCCGCACGCCGCCCCGCCCGCCGGCAGAGGGGGCGGCCCGCCGCCGCCGCCGCGCCGCTGCCGCCGCCGCCGCGCCGTGCGGCGTGCTCGCGGCCCTGCTGGCCGCGGCGGCCCTGCCGGTGCTGCCGGCCCCGATCCTCCCGGCCGCCGCCGCCACCGGGGTATGGAGCCCCGAAGCCCGCGACTCCGTCGTGGGCCGCGTCGAGATCTACCGGGCCCGCTACCGCGACACGCTGCTCGACGTGGCGCGGCGCCACGGGATGGGGATCGAGGAGC
>CAZSPS010000340.1:0-5759 GCA_964608875.1 uncultured Ectothiorhodospiraceae bacterium | reverse complement strand
AGGAAGCGGGCGTAGTCGTGGGTGCCGCGCGGCAGCAGCCCGAGCACCCGCTCCGCGCCCACCACCGCCAGCAGCCACGCCTTGGGGGTGCGGTTGATGGTGGAGAAGAAGACGTGGCCGCCCGGACGCGCCAGGGCGGCGCAGGCGGCGACCAGCGCGGCCGGGTCCGGGACGTGTTCGAGCAGCTCGAGGCAGGTCACCACGTCGAACCGCGCGGGCGCCTCCTCCGCGAGCCGCTCCGCCGTGGTGCGCCGGTAGTCCACCCGCGCGCCGCTCTCGCGCGCGTGCCGGCGCGCCACCTCGATGGCCGCCGCGCCCGCGTCGATGCCGGTGACGCGCGCGCCCCGCCGCTGCATGGCCTCGGCGAGGAGGCCGCCGCCGCAGCCGACGTCGAGCGCCTCGCGGCCGCCGAGCCCCGCCCGCTCGTCGATGAAGCCGAGCCGCACCGGATTGATCTCGTGCAGCGGGCGGAAGTCTCCGCGCGGGTCCCACCAGCGCGCCGCGAGCCGCTCGAAGCGTTCGAGCTCCTCGGGGTCGAGGTTGGGGGCGGGGGCGGGTGCCGCCGTCACCGCATCCGCTCCCGCCACGCCTGGGCCTCGCGCACGGCTTCGGCCGCGTCGATGGTCAGCAGTTCGCCACCGCGCACCACCCGCCGCCCCGCCACCCACACCTCGCGCACGTGGGCGCGGGTCGCGGCGTACACGATCTGGGAGACGACGTTGTGCACGGGCTGGGTGTCGGGGCCGCGCAGATCGAAGGCCGCGAGGTCCGCCGCCTTGCCGGGCCGGAGCGACCCGGTGCGCTCCCCGAGTCCGAGGGCGCGCGCTCCGCCGAGGGTCGCCATGCGCAGCACCGCCGCCGCCGGGTTGGCCGCCGCGTCGTCCGCGGCGAGCTTGCCGGCGAAGGCCGCGGTGCGCATCTCGCCCGCCATGTCGAGGTCGTTGTTGCTGGCCGCCCCGTCCGTGCCGAGGGCGACGTTCACTCCCGCCGCCGCCAAGTCGGGCACCGGGCAGAGTCCGCTCGCGAGCTTGAAGTTCGACTCGGGGCAGTGCACCACCGAGGCGCCGGCGCGCGCGCACGCCTCGATCTCCGAAGGCAGGAGCCGGGTCATGTGCACGGCCGCGAGCCGTTCGCCGACCAAGCCGAGGCGCTCGAGGCGGGCGAAGGGGCGCTCGCCCGTGGCGCGCACCGCGTCTTCGATCTCCTGCCGCGTCTCGTGCAGGTGGACGTGCACCGGGACCTCGAGCTCCTCCGACAGCGCCCGCACCCGCTCGAGCCCCGCGTCCCCCACGGTGTAGGGCGAGTGCGGCGCGAGCGCGGTCGCGACCAGCGGATCGCCCCGGAACGCGTCGTGCACCTCGAGGGCGCGCGCGAAGTACGACTCCGGGTCGCGCGCCCACACGGTCGGGAAGTCGAGCACGATGAGGCCCACCACGGCGCGCAGGCCGGCGGCGCGCGTCACTTCCCCTGCGGCGTCCGGGAAGAAGTACATGTCGTTGAAGCAGGTCGTGCCGCCCAGCAGCATCTCGGCCGCGGCGAGGCGGGTCCCGGCGCGCACGAAGTCCTCGTCGACGAAGCGCGCCTCCGCAGGCCAGACGTGCTCGCCGAGCCAGACGTCGAGGGGCAGGTCGTCGGCGAGGCCCCGGAACAGGGTCATGGCGGCGTGGGTGTGGGCGTTGACGAAGCCCGGCGCCAGGGCGTGGCCGTCGAGCCGCACCCGCTCGCCGGCCTCGAACCTCGCGTCCACCTCCTCGCGCGGGCCGAGGGCGGCGATGCCGCCGTCCCGGACCGCGAGGGCATGGCCTTCGAGGATCATGCCGGACGGCTCCACCGGAACGATCCACGAGGCCTCGATCACGAGGTCTGCCTGCGCGCGCGTCATCGGCGCGGATTCTAGCGGCTTTCCACTCCGCCGCGCCGCGGCGCGGCGCGGCGCCTGCCAGGGGATGTTGACGGCACACGCTCGCCGGACGAAGATTCGCCCAGCAGCGGGGCGGGACGAAGGGAAGAACGATGGCGGACCTGGAAGGGCTGCGCGAGTTCGAGAAGTCGAGAGGCGGCAGCCGCGGCAAAGCCGAGTTCTTCGTGGGGCGCAAGGAGGAGATGGACGCGCTCGAGAGCGCCTGCGTCGAAGCGATCAAGCGCAAATCGAGCCCCGACCGAAGCGAGCGCGAGAACGATCCGGGCGGACTCCTCTTCACGGGCGCGCCGGGCGCCGGGAAGACCGCCATCCTCGCCGAAGCCCTGCAACGCACGGAGCGCATGGAGAGCGTAGAGGGCGGGACCGCCACGCCCAGGGCGTTCCACGGGATCCGCGAGCGTTTGCGGCTCACGAACTACAAGACCCCCCTCGTGATCAATACCGCGCCCGCCGAGCTGCGCACCGAGAACGCGCTCGCGGGCCTGTGTTCGAGAAAGGCGTCCGAAGTCTCGAGCGGCGCACAGAGAGCCGCCTGGGTGAAGGCGGTCGAACTCCTCTCCGCTCCCGTCGCCGGGACCGACGGGAGCGGGTTGACCGGCAGGATACGGGAGATCGACGTTCTCGAGCGCCCCCTCGTCCTCGTCCTGATCGACGAGGCGCAGAACTCCAACGAGAGCAATGAGACGATCTACGAGAGCCTGCACCTGGGTCTTCACCCGCTGCCCGTCGTGCCGCTGTTCGTGGGGCTGTCGAACTCGAGAGCCCGGCTCAAGGAGGCCGGGATCTCGAGGTTCGCCAACGGGCACGTACGGAGGCTGGACCCACTCTCCGAAGAAGAGTGCAGAGAAGCGATGCGGAGCTTCATCAAGCGCTACGGCGTCGAGGTGCGCGCGCGCGACCTCGAGTTCTGGGAAGCGTTCGCATCGGACCACAGCCGGGGCTTCGCGCACCACCTGAACGACGTGCTCGTGACGGCCTCGGCCTGCGCGCGCGAGAGAAACGGGAGGCTCGAGTCCGCCATGGGGGCGAAGGCCGCCCGGATCATGGGAGAGAAAAAGAGCGAGTACTACGAGTTGCGCACGGACGGGTTCGATCTCCCCGAGTTGAACGCGGCCGCCCTGATCGTGGAAGACGTGGTCGACAGGGGGGAGAACCCTCACTACGCGGCGGCAAGGAGGTTCGAGGACGTCCCGATCAAGGTTCCGGACATCAATGGCTTCGTCGATCGCATGGTCCGCAGCGGGATGCTGCAGGAGCTCGGGATGAAGCGGTTCGAGTGCCCGATCCCGTCCTTCTCCGAATGGCTCAAGACCCACTACGGAAGCGGACAGGCCTGAGCGCGCCAAGGCCGGAGCGGGTTCGGCCGTCGACGCCGGTTCCGTCGGACCGTCGCCCGTCCGCCCCTGCGACGCGCCGGTTCGCGTGGACGGCGGGGCACGGGCCACCGCTCCGACCCTCCCTCGCCGTCCCATCGGTAGGGGCGAGGATGCGGGCCGTGCCGCGGCGCGGCGGCGGATATAATGCGCGCCGTGAACGCACCGGTAGAGGGAGAACCCGTCCAGGCGGTGGCGTGGCGGGGTGGGCGGCTGTGGCTCCTCGATCAGCGGCTCCTGCCGGAGCGCACGCAATGCCTCGCCTGCGACGGCCCGCAAGAGGTCGCCGCCGCCATCGAGTCCATGGTGGTGCGCGGGGCGCCCGCGATCGGCATCGCCGCCGCCTACGGCGCGGCGCTCGCCGTCGCGCACCGCCCCCCGGACGAAGCCCCCGGCGCCTGGCGCGAGGCCCTCGCGCGGGCCGCCGCCCGCCTCGCCGCCGCCCGCCCCACCGCAGTCAACCTCGCCTGGGCGCTCGCGCGCATGGAGCGGCGAGCGGACGCCGTGGCCGCCGCGGGCGGCGCGCCGTTCCCCGCCCTGCTCGAAGAGGCGCGCGCCATCCACGAGGAGGACGTGGCGGCGAACCAGCGCATGGGCGGGCTCGGCGCCTCCCTCATCGAACGCCGCTGCACCGTGCTGACCCACTGCAACGCGGGGGCGCTCGCCACGGGCGGCCACGGCACCGCCTTGGGCGTGGTGCGCTCCGCCCACGCCGACGGCAAGGTCGCAGGGGTGCTGGCGGGGGAGACCCGGCCCTGGCTCCAGGGCGCGCGCCTCACCGCCTGGGAGCTGCTGCGCGACGGCATCCCGGTGCGCCTCATCGCCGACTCCGCCGCCGCCTACGCCATGCGCCGGGGCGAGGTGGAGTGGGTCATCGTGGGCGCGGACCGGGTGGCCGCGAACGGCGACGTGGCGAACAAGATCGGCACCTGCTCGCTGGCGGTCAACGCCCGCCACCACGGGGTGCGGTTCATGGTGGTGGCGCCGTCGTCCAGCATCGACCTCGACACCCCCGACGGCGACGCCATCGCGATCGAGGAGCGGGGGCCGGAGGAGCTGGTCGAGTTCGCGGGCCGCGCCGTGGCGCCTGCGGGCGCCGAAGCCTGGAACCCGGTGTTCGACGTGACCCCGGCGGAACTGGTGGACGCGCTGGTGACCGAGCGCGGGGTCGCGCTCCGCCCGGACCGCGACCGCGTGCGCACGATGATGGCGGCGGGGGAGGGCGCGCCGTGAGCGCCGCCCGCGCCCCCCGCATCGCCTACCAGGGCGAGCCCGGCGCCTACTCGCACGCCGCATGCAGAGAGGTCCACCCCGAGCTCGAACCGCTCTCGTGCCCGACCTTCGAGGAGACGTTCGAGGCGGTGGAATCGGGGCGCGCCGGCTTCGCCATGGTCCCCATCGACAACTCGCTCGGCGGCAGGGTGGCCCTGGTGCACTACCTGCTGCGCGAGTCGAACCTGCACATCGTGGCCGAGCACTTCCATCGCGTGAGCCACTGCCTGCTCGCCCTCCCGGGAGCGGACCCAGGGGCCCTCAGGCAGGTGCGGAGCCACCCCCATGCGCTCCTCCAGTGCCGCGCGCGCATCCACGAGCTCGGCCTCGAGGCGCTGGAGAGCTCCGACACGGCCGGCGCGGCGCGCGAGATCGCCGAGCGCGGCGACCCCGCCGTGGCCGCCATCGCCTCGCGGCTCGCGGGCGAGACGCACGGCCTCGCCGTGGTGCGCGAGGGCTTCGAGGACCGCCCGGACAACGTGACCCGCTTCGTCATCATGTCGCGCGCGGCGCCCGAGTCCGGCCCCGGCCCCGCGCCGGACGGCCCGGCCATCTGGGTGAGCGCCTACGTGTTCGAGGTCAAGAGCGTCCCGGCCGCGCTCTACAAGGCGCTCGGCGGCTTCGCCACCAACGGGGTCAACCTGTCGAAGATCGAGAGCTACGTCGACACCAGCTTCACCGTGGCCGAGTTCTACATCGAGTTCGAGGGGCATCCGTCGAGCCCAGCCGCCGTCAACGCGCTCGACGAGCTCGGCTTCTTCTCGACCTCGGTCAAGTGGCTCGGGACCTGGCCGGCGAGCCCCTACCGGCGCCGGCCGGACCCTCCGGGGCACCCCCCCGGAGTGCTAGAATGACGGGCGTTCCGGCGGCGGTCCCGCGCGCTCGCCCCGGGGCTTCCTCCGCCCTTCGCCACCTCGCCCTCCGGTACGAGGCCCATGCCTGAATTCGCCCGAGAGCTCCACCAGGTCAACATCGAGGAGGAGCTTCGCAACTCCTATCTCGACTACGCGATGAGCGTCATCGTGGGGCGCGCCCTGCCCGACGTGCGCGACGGGCTCAAACCCGTGCACCGGCGCGTGCTGCACGCGATGAACGAGCTCGGCAACGACTGGAACCGCGCCTACAAGAAGTCCGCCCGCGTGGTCGGCGACGTCATCGGCAAGTACCACCCGCACGGCGAGACGGCGGTCTAC
>CAZSPS010000339.1:0-1780 GCA_964608875.1 uncultured Ectothiorhodospiraceae bacterium | reverse complement strand
CGGCGCCGGCAGCGTGGTATTCGGCCCGACGGAGACCAGCAAGCGCATCGTGCTCGACCTCGCGTCGAACGACGGGGACGAAGCATCGGAGACCGTGACGGTCGCCCTGGGCACGCCCACGCCCGCTGCCGCGGCGATGGTTGCGGACGGAGACGCGAGCGGCACGATTACAGACGGCGACCCGCCCTCGGTGACGGTGGAGGCGGTGACGGGCACGGTGACGGAGGGCACGGCCGCGGAGTTCCGTCTCACGCGCACGGAGTGGGACATCAGCGGGCCGCTGACGGTGGCGATCTCGGTCTCGGACGCCTCGGGCGTGCTGGACGGCGCGGCGCCGACCGAAGCCACGTTCCAGGCGGACGCTGCGACCGTCACCGTGTCGCTGGCGACGGACGACGACGTGGTGGACGAAGCGGACGCGGTGGTGACGCTGTCGCTGGACACGGACCCCGCTCCCACGGCCTGGACGGCTGGCTCGCTGGCCGAGGCGAGCGTCACGGTGACGGACAACGACGGTGCGCCGAACCTGGCCCTGACGCTTTCGGAGACGTTGATCACGGAGACCGGCGGCACGGCGACCCTGACCGTGAGCACCGGCACTACAACCTTCGCCGCCGACCAGACCGTCGAGCTGACGTTCGGCGGCGGGGCGACGCTCGGCACGGACTACACGGCCTCCGCCGACTCGGACGGCTCGGCGGTTGCCACTTCTCCCTACTCGTTGATCCTCCCGGCGCGGACTTCCTCGGCGACCGTCACGCTCACCGCCGTGGACGACACGCTGGACGAGCCGGACGAGACGGTGACGGTAAGCGCGACGCACGTGGAGAACGGCGGCACTTCGCTGGGCGCGGCGCAGACGCTGACCATCACGGACGATGACCTGCCGGTGGTGACGGTGGCGGTGTCCGACACCATCACCGGCGGCGCGGTGGACGAGGCCGCGCCCGCGGTGTTCACCCTGACCCGCGTCGGCGACCTGACGGTAGAGCTGGAGGTGGCCCTCTCGGTCGCGACCCCGGACGGTGCCCTTGCCGGTGCGGCCCCGGAGAGCGTCAGCTTCGAGGTCGGCGAGTCCGAGGTCGAGGTCACCCTGGCGACCCGCGACGACACGGTGGACGAGGCTGACGCGACGGTCGCACTCGAGATCGACAGCGGCGATGCCTACACGGTCGGCGATCCGGGCACCGCGAGCCTCACCGTCACCGACGACGACCTGCGCACGGCGCGCATCGCGGACGCCGGGGCGGTGGCCGAGGGCGGCCAGATGGAGTTCGAGGTCACGCTGGATGGCGAAAGCGAGTCCGGTCGTAGTGTGACGATCCCCTACACGCTGGGCGGCACGGCCGCCGCAGGCGCCGACTACACCGATGCGACCACCGGCGCCGGCAGCTTGGTGTTCGGTCCGACGGAGACCAGCAAGCGCATCGTTCTCGATCTCACGCCGAACGACGGGGACGAGGCATCCGAGACTGTGACGGTGACCTTGGGCGCGCCCACCCCCGCCGCCGCAGCGACGATTGCGGACGGAACGGCGAGCGGCACGATCACGGACGGCGACCCGCCGTCGGTGACGGTGGAGGCGGTGGCGACTCCGGTGGCGGAGGGCACGGCTGCGGAGTTCGAGCTCACGCGCACCGAGGGAGACATCAGCGCAGAGCTGACGGTAGCGATCTCGGTTACGGACGCCTCGGGCGTGCTGGACGGCGCGGCGCCGACCGAAGCTACGTTCGGGGCAAACGCCGCGACGACCACCGTGACGCTGGCGACGGACGACGAC
>CAZSPS010000338.1:0-4275 GCA_964608875.1 uncultured Ectothiorhodospiraceae bacterium | reverse complement strand
GATGGCCTCGGACGATTCGGGGTAGGACTCCACCACCTTGCGGAACATCTCCGCGGCCTCGCGCGGGCGGCCCAGCTCCTGCAGGCTGAACCCCGACTTGAGCTGCGCCCCCGGGATCCAGGGGCTCTGCGGATGGCGCTCGATGAGCGTGCGGAACTCGCCGAGGCTCGACTCGAACTGCCGCAGCGAGAGGAGGCACTCCGCCCGCCAGAAGCGCGCATCGTCCACGTAGCGGCTGTCCGGGAACTCGGCCAGGAACGCTTCGAAGGCTTCGGCCGCGCGGGCGACGTGGCCCTCGTCGAGCAGGTCGAGCGCACTCTGGTAGCGGGCCCGCTCTTCGGGATCGGCGGCCGGCGGGTCGGGCCGTGCGGGAGCGGCGGCATCAGCGGCGCCGGCAGCGCCGGTGGCGCCGGCGGCTCCGCCGGAACCGGCCGGCGGCGGCGCCGGCGGCGGATCGGCGGACACCGGCGCGCCGGGAGCGGCGGCATCGCCGGGGGCGGCATCGGCAGCCCCGGCGTCCGGCGGGCCGACGGCCGGCGGCGGCGTGTCCTGCGTGGCCGCACGGCGCCCCACCCGGTCCAGCTCGGCGTATACGTCCTGCTGGCGCTCCTTCAGCTCCTGGACCCCGCGCTCCAGGATCTCGACGAGGTTACGCAGTTCGCGCACCGAGCGGTCGAGACGGTCGATGCGGCCGACCAGCTCCAGGAGGGCGCTCGAGCCGAGGCGCTGCTCCAGGCCTGCGACCCGCTCGGCGAGCGCCCGCAGGTCCGCCTCGGCGGCGGGAGCGGGTAGGGCGGGAGCGGGCGCCGCCGGCGCGGTCGTCTGGGCCAGGGCCGGCGGGGCCGCCGCCCCGGCCGCCGCGAGCGCGAGCAGCCCCCATGCGGCGCCCGCGAGAGCGCCGGCCGAGGGGGGATGCCGCCGGGATGCCTGCACCGCCGTCACCGCGAGACGTAGTTGAACTCGACGCGCCGGTTGAGGGCCCACGACTCTTCGTCGTTGCCGAGGGCGATCGGACGTTCCTCGCCGTAGCTCACCGCGCTCACCCGGTCGTCCGGCGCTCCGAGCAGCCGGAGCATGTCGCGCACCGCGACCGCCCGCCGCTCGGCGAGCGCCACGTTGTACTCGCGCGAGCCCCGTTCGTCGGCGTGCCCTTCCAGGACCAGCCTCACGTCGCTCCGCCCGGCGAGGTACTGGGCATGCGCCTCCACCAGGACCCGGTCGTCGGGGTGGATCTCGCTCGAGTCGAACTCGAAGTAGAGCACCCGCGTCAACGACGCCCCCTCGGGGTCGTCCCGCAGGGGGTCGCCCGTCACGTCCCCACGCCCCGGCAGGGGAGTGGCGGTGCCGCCGGGCGGGTCCGCCGTGTCCGAGGCGCCGCCCGGCACGGGCCGGTCCTCCACCCCCGGAGGGGGCGCCGCGGCCTCTTCTTCCCCGGACGGCGCGACGGACGCGCAGCCGGCGAGCCACCCCAACACCGCCGCCCCGGCGGCCACCCGTATCCACTGCATCGTCATCCCGGTTCCTCCCGCTCGGCTTCCCCGGCCGCCACGCCCCCCGCCCTCAGGGCCCGGGGTCAGCGGCCACTCTCGTACGGCGACCAGGCCGGATCCCGCACCTTGGCCCCCTCGATCAGCAGCTTCTGGCGAAAGCCGCCGTCGATCGACACTGCGGCGAGCGACGAACGGCCCCCCTCGCTCGTCGCGTACAGGATCATGCGGCCGTTGGGGGCGAAGGCCGGCGATTCGTCCAGCCCGCCCCTGGTCAGCGCCACGATCTCGCGGTCCTCGACCCCCATCACGGCGATCCGGTAGCGCCCCTGGTTGCCGTGGATGAACGCGAGCCGCGACCCGTCCGGCGAGAACGCGGCGCGCGCGTTGTAGTCGCCGGCGAACGTGAGGCGCTCCGGCTTGCCCTCGCCCCGCGCCGGCACGAGGTAGAGCTGGGGCCGCCCGCTGCGGTTGGAGGTGAACACGACGCTGCGTCCGTCCGGGGACCAGCTGGGCTCGGTATCGATGCCCGGATGCCGGGTCAGGCGCCGGAGGCCGCCCGACTCGAGGTCCAGGACGTAGATCTCGGGATCGCCCTCCTTCGACAGGGTGAGGGCGAGCCGGCCGCCGTCCGGCGAGAACGCCGGCGCCCCGTTGATCCCGCGGGAGTCCGACACCGCGCGGCGATCACTCGTCGCGAGGTGCTGCACGAAGACCCGCGAGCGACCTTCTTCGAACGACACGTAGGCGAGCCGCCGCCCGTCGGGAGACCAGGCCGGGGACATGATCGGCTCGGACGAGGACCAGACCCGGAACGGATTGGCCCCGTCGCTGTCGGCCACGTTCAGGGAGTAATCGGTGCGCCCCTCCTGCCCCGCGTCCTCCGTCACGTAGGCGATGCGCGTGGCGAAGGCGCCGGCCTCCCCGGTGAGGGCGGAATAGATCTCGTCGCTGATGCGGTGGGCGATCCAGCGCAGCTGATCGGCCCGCACCCCTTCGTAGCGCCGGCCCGCGAGCGCGCCGCGGGTGAAGGTGTCGACGAGCTGGAACACCAGCACGTACTCCTGCGCCAGGCCGTCCGCGGGCGGCGGCGCCTCCTCGATCGAGCCGAACACGAGGCTGCCGATCTTCAGGCGCCGCCAGTCGGCCCAGCGCACGTCCTCGAGGCGGACCGGGTGCTGCGGCAGGTCGTCGACGGGCGCGAACCGCCCGCTGCGGGCGAGGTCGGCGGCGACGATCTCCCACACCGGCTCGGGCGGCGCCGCCGCCGCGCCTGCGCCCTCCCCCGACCACCCGAACTTGGCCACCGCGATCGGGGTCGCGCTCTCGTACCCGCGGGTGATCTCGATCCGGAGCGCGGCGGCGGCGCTCCCCGCCAGCGCGACGGCGAGCAAGCAGCAAAGGACTTGCAACGATCTCCGCACGGCCTATCCCTCGGGGTTGAAGAGGAAGATGATGTCGGAGTCGAAGACCGAAGGCTGGCTCGGCTGCGGCAGGGGCGAAGCCTCCCATACCGCCTGCGCGACGGAGCGGTCGAACGCCACGTTGCCGCTGCCCTGCCGGATATCCACGCTGAGCACTTCCCCGTCGCGGGCCTGCCTCACGTGCACCTCGACCTCGAGCCCGCTCGGGACCCCCGTGGGACGGCGCCAGTTCCGGGTCACCCTCGCCTGTATGGTGCCAATATACTCCGTGAGCGCCCGTGCGAAAATGGCCTTTCGCTCTTCCTCCAGACGCTGTTGCTCGCGCTGCATCGCCTCGCGGCGCAGGCGCTCTTCCTCCTGCCGCCGCTCCTCCGCTTCGCGCGCCGCCGCAGCCTCCTCGCGGCGTTTCTCCTCCGCCGCGCGCGCCGCGGCCGCCTCCTCGCGGCGTTTCTCTTCCGCCGCACGCGCCGCCGCAGCCTCTTCGCGACGCTGCTCTTCCGTCTCGCGCGCCGCCGCAGCCTCTTCGCGGCGCTGCTCTTCCGCCGCGCGCGCCGCCGCCGCCTCCTCGCGGCGCTTCTCTTCCGCCTCGCGCGCCACCTCCGCCTCCTCGCGGCGCTTCTCTTCCGCCTCACGCGCCGCCGCGACCTCCTCGCGGCGCTTCTCTTCCGCCGCACGCGCCGCCTCCGCCTCCTCGCGGCGCCGCTCCTCCGCCGCACGCGCCGCAGCCGCTTCCTCGCGGCGCTGCTCTTCCGCCTCGCGCGCCGCCGCGGCCTCTTCGCGGCGCCGCTCTTCCGCCTCGCGCGCCGCCGCAGCCTCTTCGCGGCGCCGCTCCTCCGCCTCGCGCACCGCCGCCGCCTCTTCGCGGCGCTGCTCTTCCGCCGCGCGCGCCGTGGCCGCCTCCTCGCGGCGCTGCTCCTCGCGCTTGCGCTGCTCGCGGGCCGCCAGCAGCCGGTCCTCCGCTTCCTGCTGCTCCTGCGCCTCGCGGCTCCGGATCGCCTCCAACTCCTTGCGCACCTCCTCCTCGTCCAGCACCGTCGCCTCGATCGGCTCCGCCGCCGGGGGAGGCGCGGAAGTCCCGCCCAGCCTCGGCCACTGGTAGTTGAACGCGAGCACCGCCAGGAGGACGACATGCACCAGGATCGCCAGAACGTAGGCGCCCGCGGTGTCCAGGAAATGACGCACGGCTTCTCTCAGCCCGCGGAGTCGTGATACTCCGTCAGCAGGCCGACCGAGCGCGCGCCCGCCGCCTTGAGGATCGACATCGCGACCACCACGGCGCCGTACTCGACCGACTCATCGCCCTTGACGAGGACCTGGGTCCCCGGCTGGTGGCGCAGCAGGGCCGCGGTCCGGTTGAGCAGGGT
>CAZSPS010000337.1:0-2345 GCA_964608875.1 uncultured Ectothiorhodospiraceae bacterium | reverse complement strand
AGGTGCGGGCCGCACACGCCGCGGGGGGGCGACATGGCTTCGACGCGGGCAGTGAACCCGAAGGTGCATGCCGAGGCGCAACATACCTCGTAAATCCAGTTGCAACCAAGCATAGTTGCCAACGACGACAACTACGCACTGGCCGCCTAGGCCAGCCCCTCCCCGGCTTCGCCCGCGGGGACGGATCGAGGGGTCACCAAACGCGGGACCGCGGACCCGGAGCGCCTGCGGCCGGAGCCGTTAGATCGAGCAGGATCGTCCGCCGACGTCCATGCCCCGACGGGCTGCGGCGGGCTAAATCCAAGACGGGGCTAAGCATGTAGAGCCGACGGCGGATCGCCAGCGGACGCGGGTTCGATTCCCGCCGCCTCCACCAACACCGGGCCGCGCTAGTGGTGCACGCGCGGTGCCGGGTCCTGCGACCAGGGCGTGTCCTCGACCACGAGCCCCTTGCCGACCCGTCGGCCCATCAGCAGGGCGGCGTGGCGGAACGCCCGCTCGGCCTCCTTGGCGCACCACTCCCAGTCGGCCGGGCTGCCGGCGGTGCGCGCCCGCCAGTGCCCCACCACGAAGGTGGCGCCGACCTTCAGCTCGACCGTCCAGTCGTGCCAGGTGGAATCGGGCTCGGAGTCCTCTACGTACTCCTGCTCGACGAACCGGCAGTAGTTCTCGCCGCCTTCGCCGAGGGCGGAGAGCTCGAGGAGCACCAGCTCGCCGTCGATGCAACTCTCGGTCCCGGTATGCACGGTCGACGCGGTGGCGAACACGGTCTCGATGATCGCGCCGGCCGTCAACGTCACGGTGAGGGGGGTGCTCCAGTCCGGCTCGAATGCCGAATCCTCGAGGGTGCTGCTCAAGTCTGCATCTCTCCCGAACCAACCTCCGAACCTGCCCGGCCCGGCCGGGCGGCGGCGCCGATGACGGCGGCGAACTCCTTGAGCACGCGCCGGTACATCGGGCGCTTGAAGTGGATCACCTCGTCGACCGGCTCCCAGTACCCGGCCCACCGCCAGCGGTCGAACTCCGGGACCGTCTGCGCATCGACCCGGATGGCATCGTCCCCGGCCAGCAGCCGCAGGAGGTACCAGCGCTGCTTCTGCCCGATGCAGGGGGGGTGGCTGTCCCGGCGCCGGAACCGGGAAGGGATGTCGTAGCGCATCCACCCGGAGGAGACGGCCAGCACCTCCACGCACTCCGGCCGCAGGCCGACCTCCTCGTACAGCTCCCGGTACAGGGCGTCCTCCGGGGACTCGTCGTGGTCGATGCCGCCCTGGGGGAACTGCCAGCCGCGCTTGCCCCCCACCCGGCGCGCCCACAGGACCTGGTCCCGCGGATTGCACACGATCATGCCGACGCCCGGCCGGTAGCCATCTGGATCGATCAAGGACCACGCCTCCGAGAAGGCGTTCATTGTTTCACGCGCGAACCCGCGCCGCAATCGCGGCGGCCGGGCTCGCGGGGCCTCGGAGCGGGCGGCGGTGGCGGACGACCGGCCGGCGGCGAACGAGGGGCGGCGAACGGAGGGCGCGGCGCTCAGAGCGGGGGCGAGCCCACGACGTGGTAGCCGGCGTCCACGTGGACGATCTCGCCGGTGATGCCGGCGGCGAGGTCCGAGCACAGGAAGGCGGCCACATTGCCGACCTCCTCGATGGAGACGTTGCGTCGCAAGGGCGCGGCGCGCTCGGCATGGTCGAGGAGCTTGCGGAAGTCCGAGATGCCGGAGGCGGCAAGGGTGCGGATCGGCCCCGCCGAGACGGCGTTGACCCGGACCCCCGCCGGTCCGAGGCTCTGCGAGAGGTAGCGCACCACCGCCTCGAGGCTCGCCTTCGCCGGGCCCATGACGTTGTAGTTCGGGAACACGCGTTGCGAGCCGAGGTAGGTGAGGGTGAGCAGCGACGCGTTGCCGGGGCGCAGCAGCTCGCGCGCGCCCTTGGCGAGGGCCGCGAAGCTGTAGGCGCTCACGTCGTGGGCGACTCGGAACGCCTCGCGGTCGAGCCCCGCCAGGAAATCGCCGTCCAGGGCCTCGCGCGGGGCGAAGGCGATCGAGTGGACGATGCCGTCGAGCTCGGGCCACGCCTCGCCGATGCGATCAAAGAGGCGCTCCACGTCCGAGTCGCGCTCGACGTCGCAGCCGACGGTGAAGGTGGAGCCGAGCTCGGCCGCGAGTTTCGCGACCCGCTCGCCGAGCCGCTCGTTCTGGTAGGTGAACGCCAGCTCCGCGCCCTCGCGGTGCATGGCCCGGGCCACCCCCCATGCGATGGACCGGTTGCTGGCGAGGCCGGTGACGAGGATGCGCCGTCCGGACAGGAGGCCCACGCCCCTCACCTCTCGGCTCTTGCTTGCGG
>CAZSPS010000336.1:0-1742 GCA_964608875.1 uncultured Ectothiorhodospiraceae bacterium | reverse complement strand
CCGCCGCCCCTCCTTTCGCCCGCGCCCGCCCGCTCCGCCCCGTGCACGAGCGCCTGCACCTCCTCGTGCGGCAGCCGCGCGATCTCCGCCGTGCGGTCCGCGAGCGCCGTGCGGAAGGCGCCGGGCGGGACGCTTGCGACGAGCGCCGCCGCGCGCTCCATGAAGCGCGCGCGCCCCTCCACCGTGGCCGGATCCGCGTCCGCCTGCAGGTTGGAGAACAGGAAGTCCGAGAGCGGCGCCGCCGTCCCGACCGCGGCCTCGAACGCCTCGCGCCCCCGCGTGCGCACGAACGAGTCCGGGTCTTCGCCCTCGGGCAGGAACAGGAACGAGGTGCGCCGGGTCTCGCGCATCAGGGGCAGCGCCTGCTCGAGCGCCCGCCAGGCCGCGGCCCGGCCCGCCGCGTCGCCGTCGAAGCAGAACACCACCTCCTCTGCGGCGCGGTACAGCTGGTGCAGGTGCTCGCGGGTGGCCGCCGTCCCGAGCGTCGCCACCGCCCCCTCGACTCCGGACTCGGCGAGCGCCACCACGTCCATGTAGCCCTCCACCACCACCAGCCGCGGCGGCTTGCCCCGGCCGCGCAGCACCTGGTGGAGCCCGTACAGCTCCCGGCCCTTGTGGAACACCGGCCCGTCCGGCGAGTTGAGGTACTTCGGCTCCCCGTCGCCGAGCACCCGCCCCCCGAACCCCACCACCCGGCCGCGCCGGTCGCGGATGGGGAACGTCACCCGGTCCCGGAACCGGTCGTAGCGCGAGCCGCCCCCCTCCCGGCGCACGGCGAGCCCCGCGCGCTCGAGCGCCTCGGGCGGCTCGCCGAGGGCGGCGGCGAGCCCCTCCCAGCCGGGCGGCGCGTAGCCCAGCTCGAAGCGCGCCGCGGCCTCGCCCGACACCCCGCGGGACTTGAGGTAGTCCACGGCGCGCGCGCGCGATGGGTGCTCTCGGAGCTGGCGCCGGTAGTGGCGGTTCGCCCGCTCGAGGGTGGCGTACACCGCATCGGCGTCGGGCGCGCCGGCGCCGCGCCGCGCCGCGCCGCCGGTGCGCGGCACCTCCAGGCCCACGCGCGCCGCCAGCTCCTCCACGGCATCGACGAAGCCGAGCCCGTCGTACTCCATGAGGAAGCCGATCGCCGACCCGCTCGCCCGGCAGCCGAAGCAGTAGTAGAACTGCTTCTCGCGGTTGACGCTGAACGACGGCGTCTTCTCCTCGTGGAACGGGCAGCGCGCGAGCAGGTTCCGGCCGCTCTTCTTCAGGGGCAGGCGCCGTTCGACGACGTCCACGATGTCGACGCGGGCCAGGAGCTCGGCGATGAACTCCTGGGGGATGCGGCCGCCCGGCGAGTGGGCCAATCCGGGAACCTCCTGGGCGGGCGCGCGTTCCCGGACGGGAGGTCCGGCCGCCGCCGCGTCCGATGGGCGCAAGGGAGGAGGGGAAGATATTGACCGCGCGCCGCCCGATCAAGCCTCGGCCGGCGGCGATTGCCCCCCGGAGCGGCCCGCGGCTAGAATGGAGCGGTGCGGTCCCCGGAAGAGGAGGGATGAGACATGAAGGCTCGGAAACCGCGATCACTACCCCCCCCCCCCCCCCCGGAAGGAGCCCTGGAAGGCGCCGCGCCTGCGGCTGATCCAGGGGGGCGACACGCACGGCGATAAGACCCCGACGTTCATGGGGAACGAGTCCACTTACACGAATTTCTCCACGGACGGTGAGGGCAACATCACCTACAGCGTCGTGTACATGATCGGGTA
>CAZSPS010000335.1:0-6468 GCA_964608875.1 uncultured Ectothiorhodospiraceae bacterium | reverse complement strand
GCCGTCCTCCTCACCCCCGTCTGACCGAACTGCACGCGCGCCGTGAGCGCGCTCGGACACTACCTCGAACGGGCCGGGGTGCCGACCGTGTCGGTGAGCCTCGTGCGCGAGCACAGCGAGCGGATGCGGCCGCCGCGGGCGCTGTGGACACCCTTCGAGTTGGGGCGCCCGCTCGGCGCGCCGGGCGACCCGGCGTTCCAGCGGCGGGTGCTGGACGCGACCCTCGCGACGCTCGCCGAGACCGAAGGCCCCGTGCTCGCGGACTTCCCCGACGACGCCCCCGCCTCCGCGAACGGCGAGGACGGCGGCGGCGATGCCGGGGCCGCCTGGGCCTGCCCCATCAGCTTCCCCCCGCCCGATACGCCGGACGAGGGGCCGGGCGCAGGCGCGGCGCGCGAGGTCCGCAGCCTCGCCCCCTGGTACGAGCGGGCGCTCGAACGGCGCGGCGGGCGCACCACGGTCGGGCTCTGCGGCCTCGAACCCGCCGCCATCGTGGAGTTCCTCGCGCGCTACGCCGAGACCGGGGAAGAGGCGAGCCCGCGAGCCGACCTACCGTTCGTGCGCTTCCTCAAGTACGCCCTCGACGACCTGCTCGCCTACTACCAGGAGGCGGCCACCGCGCAGCCGGGCTCCACCCCCGCGGGCAGCGACCTGAAGGCGTGGTTCTGGGGCGAGACGCGCGCGAGCCGACTCTTCCTAGCCGTGCGCGAGCGCGGCGAAGCGAGCGCGGACGAAGCCGTGCGCTTCATCGTGAAGGGCCTCCTCGTGCCGCGCGGCGCGAGCGCCCACCTCGGCGCCCGCTGACGGGCAGTTCCATGCCGTGCATGCACGCAGTACCACCCACCGACGACAGCCCTCGACTGTCCATCGAAAAGGAATAAGTCCATGCCACAGCTGATTATTCTCATTGGTGTTATCGCCCTTGCCCTTGCCGTTATCGGCTATGTTCCCCATCATCTCTTCGGTGTAGGCGACAACGTCGTCGAGGCGGGTTGGCACACCCTCTTATTCATAATCGGTCTCATAATCTGGTGCATAGCCTTCAGCATCCTTGTACTACTACCGGGGCGGCCAACTTTATTCAAGCTCAACGAGATGCTCCGGTCTTCGGATAGGCTCTCTCCCGGCAAAAAATTCGCGGTCGTGCTACTCATAATGGCCCTGATAGCAGTCTTGGTGATTGCTTTCCTGTTGTTTCTTATACCCATCGAGCTCTTCTTTCCCAACCTCGCTCCATGGCTGGTGTTGGTCGTGCTTTGTGAGGCGGTCATCTTTTCCCTCCCCTTCTTCGGCCTTCCCCAGTCCTGGGTCACGGCTTGGAATGAGAGTCAAAGGGGAAAGCAGGGATGGAAGCAGGACGACGGCGGACAACAGAAAACCAGCGACTCCAACGGCCCGATGACCAGAGCCAAGGCCCTCGAGGTACTCGGACTTTCCGAAGGTGCGAGCGAACAGGAAATCAAGGGTCGATACAGGTCCCTGATGCAAAAGGTTCATTCTGATCGGGGGGGCGGTTCGGACTACTTTGCCAAACAGCTGAACGAGGCCAAAAGGGTCCTGCTCGACTAGGGCTCGACTCGCCGTGACTTCCAGGCAAATTGCCGCCGCGGAGCAGATCAGCCGGAGACGTCTTCGGGGAAGTAGCGCAGCAGGCTGAGGAGCGGGTTGGGGGCGGCCTGGCCGAGCCCGCAGATGGAGGCGTCGGCCATCGCGCGGCTCAGCTCTTCCAGCAGCGGCGCGTCCCATTTCTCCCGCTCCATCAGGCGCACCGCCTTCTCCGTGCCGACCCGGCACGGCGTGCACTGCCCGCAGCTCTCGTCCTCGAAGAAGCGCATGAGGTTCAGGGCGGCGGCGCGCAGGTCGTCGCGGTCGCTCAGGATCACCACCGCGTGCGAGCCGACCAGGCAGCCGTGCTCCTCCAGCACTCCGAACTCGAGCGGCAGGTCCGCCATCGACTCGGGCAGGATGCCGCCCGACGCCCCGCCCGGCAGGTAGGCGCGGAACGCGTGCCCTTCCAGCATCCCGCCGCAGTACTCCTCGACCAGCTCGCGCGCGCTGGTGCCGGCCGGCGCCACCTTCACACCGGGCTCGCGCACCCGGCCCGAGACCGAGTAGCTGCGAAACCCCTTCGCCCCCTTGCGCCCCGTGCCCGCGCCCGCGAACCAGTCCGCGCCCCGCGCCAGGATCTCGGGCACCCAGTAGAGCGTCTCGACGTTCTGCACCAGGGTGGGACGGCCGAACAAGCCCGTCTCCGCCACGTAGGGGGGGCGGTGGCGCGGCAGGCCGCGCTTGCCCTCGATCGATTCCAGCATCGACGACTCTTCGCCGCAGATGTACGCCCCCGCCCCGCGCCGCAACTCCACGCGGTGGGGGCCGGTCCGCCCCTCGCGCTGCAGGCGCTCGATGGCGGCCTTCAGGATCTCGCGCACTGCGGGGTACTCGTCGCGCAGGTAGACGTACACCGTCTCCGCCTCCACCGCCCACGCCGCGATCAGCATGCCTTCGAGGAAGCGCCACGGCCGGCGTTCGAGGTGGTAGCGGTCCTTGAAGGTGCCGGGCTCGCCCTCGTCCGCGTTCACCGCCATGAGGCGGGGGCCGGGATACGAGCGCACGATGCTCCACTTGCGCCCGGTGGGGAAACCGGCGCCGCCGAGGCCGCGCAGACCGGAGGCTTCGAGGACCGCGATCACGTCCTCCACCGCGCGCCGCCCCGCCCGGCACTCTTCGAGCACGGCGAAGCCGCCGGCCGCGACGTAAGCGTCGTAGTCCTCGCAGGCGGGGACGACGGGCGCGGTCTCGCCGGACGCCGCCGCCGCCAGCACCGCCTCCGGGGTGGCCCGGTCGACGTGGCGGTGGCCCACCTCCGCCACCGGCGCCGTGTCGCAGCGGCCCATGCAGGGGGCGCGCACGATCCGCACCCCGGACGGGCACGCGCCCTCGAGCGCGGCCTTCAGCGCCGCCCCCCCGGCCAGCTCGCACGAGAGGCTGTCGCACACCCGCACGGTGACGGGCGGCGGCGCGGGCGCGCCCTCCGCCACCACGTCGAAGTGGGCGTAGAAGGTCGCGACCTCGTAGACCTCGGCCTGGGACAGGCGGTGCTCGCCCGCGAGCGCCGCCAGGTGCCGGGCGTGCAACGCCCCGAAGCGCTCCTGCACGGCGTGCAGGTGCTCGATGAGATGGTCGCGCCGGTGCGGTCCGCCGCCGAGCAGGGCGCGCACCTCGTCGCGCGCCGCCGGGTCGATCTGCCGGCCCTTCGGCGTCGTGCGCCCGCGGCGCCGGCCCCGTCGGTTCGCGGGTACGGAGCCCGCGGACGCCTCCGCTTCGGGGCCGCCGCCCCCGCCCCCCATCAGAACAGCCCCTCGACCTCGCCCCGCGGGTTGAGACGGATGGCGTTGGCGGCCGGGGTCCGCGGCAGGCCCGGCATGGTCATCATGTCGCCGCAGATCGCGACCAGGAACTCCGCCCCGGACGAGAGCCGCACCTCGCGCACCGGGATGGTGTGCCCGGACGGGGCGCCCTTGCGGTCGGGGTCGGTGGAGAAGCTGTACTGGGTCTTGGCCATGCACACCGGGTAGTGGCCGTAGCCGTCGGCCTCGAACTTCTCGATCTGCCCGCGCACCGTGCCGCTCGCCTCCGCCCCTTCCGCGCCGTAGATCTCGCGGCACACGGTCTCGATCTTCTCCCACAGCCCGAGCTCGTCGGGATAGAGGGGCCGGAAGGCGGCCGCGCCGCTCTCCACCATCTTCACCACCTCGTGCGCGAGCGCCTCGGTGCCGGCCCCGCCGTCGGCCCAGTGCGTGCACGCGACGGCGGCGGCGCCGCGCGCCTCGCAATACGCTTGCACCGCCTCGAGCTCGGCGTCCGTGTCGGCCGTGAAGCGGTTGACGGCGACCACCGCGGGCACCCCGAACTTGGCCACGTTGTCGAGGTGGCGCCCGAGGTTCTCGAGCCCGCGCCGCACCGCCTCGACGTTCTCGGCGCCGAGGTCGGCGAGCGCCACCCCGCCGTGCATCTTGAGCGCACGCACGGTGGCCACCACCACCGCCGCCGCGGGCGCGAGCCCCGCCTTGCGGCACTTGATGTCGAAGAACTTCTCCGCCCCGAGGTCGGCCCCGAAGCCTGCCTCGGTCACCACGTAGTCGGCGAGCTTGAGGCCCGCGCGGGTGGCGGTCACCGAGTTGCAGCCGTGGGCGATGTTGGCGAACGGGCCGCCGTGGATGAAGGCGGGGTTGTTCTCCAGGGTCTGCACCAGGTTCGGCATGAGGGCGTCCTTGAGCAGGACGGTCATCGCGCCGTGCGCCTCCAGCTCGCGCGCCAAGCGCGGCTCGCGCGCGCGCGTCAGCCCCACCACCACGTTGCCGAGGCGCCGTTCGAGGTCGGCCAGGCCCTCGGCGAGGCAGAAAATGGCCATCACCTCGGAGGCCACGGTGATGTCGAAGCCGGACTGGCGCGGGAAGCCGTTCCCCACCCCGCCGAGCGCGAGCGCCACGTCGCGCAGCGCGCGGTCGTTCATGTCCACCACCCGCCGCCAAGCCGTGCGGCGCACGTCGAGCTCGAGCGCGTTGCCCCAGTGGATGTGGTTGTCCACCATGGCCGCGAGCAGGTTGTGGGCGGCGCCGATGGCGTGGAAGTCGCCGGTGAAGTGCAGGTTGATGTCTTCCATCGGCACCACCTGCGCGTAGCCGCCGCCCGCCGCGCCGCCCTTGATGCCGAAGCACGGCCCGAGGCTCGGCTCGCGCAGGCAGATGGCGGCGCGCTTGCCGATGCGGTTCAGCCCGTCGCCGAGACCGACGGTGGTGGTGGTCTTGCCTTCGCCGGCGGGGGTGGGGGTGATGGCGGTCACCAGCACCAGCTTCCCGTCCGGGCGGTCCGCCAGCGAGTCGAGGAAGCCGAAGCCGACCTTGGCCTTGTCGTGGCCGTAGGGCAGGAGGTGCTCGTCCGGGATGTCGAGCTTCGCGCCGACCTCGCGGATGGGGAGTGAGCGCGCGGCGCGCGCGATCTCGATGTCGCTCTTCTGGCTCATGCGCCTCCTCCCAACCGCTCGCCCACCGCGAGCCCCGCCGCCGCCGCGAACTCGCCGGCGCCGGCCTTCGCGCCGCCCGCCGGGCGCACCCGCTCGACCCGGATGGCGCCGCCGGACGCGGCCACGGTGAAGCCCGCGCCGTCCACCGCGACCACCTCGCCGGGCGCGGCCCCCGCCGCTGCGCCTGCGTCTGCCCCCGCGCCGCCGCCGTCTTCGCGGCGGCTGTCGAAGATCTGGAGCTTCTCGCCGCGGCGCAGGGTCCAGGCGCCGGGCTGGGGGTTGGTGCCGCGGATGAGGTTGTAGACCTCGGCCACGGGCTTGGTCCAGTCGATCTCCGCGTCCTCCGCCCGGCACCAGCCCTCGTAGCTGCCGGCGTCCGGGTCCTGCGGCGTCTTCGGCGCGCGTCCGTCGCGCACCAGGTCCACCGCCTCGAGCATCGCCTCCACTCCCATCGGGAACAGGTGCTCGAAGTAGATGCTGCCGAGGGTGTCGTGCGGCCCGATGGCGACCTCCTTCTGCAGCAGGATGGGGCCGGTGTCGAGCCCGTCGTCCGGCCAGAAGATGCTGAGGCCGGTGCGCTCCTCGCCGAACACGATGGGCCAGTTGATGGAGCTCGGCCCCTTGTGCATGGGGAGGAGCGAGGGGTGGTACTGGATGGTCCCGAGCTTCGGCACGTTGAGCGCCTCCTCGGGCACGAAGAGGGTCACGTAGGCCATCACCCCGAGGTCGGGCTCGAGCCCGCGCATCTCCTCCCACACCTCGGGGCGGCGGAAGGACTTCGGCTGGAACACGGGGATCCCGCGCTCGTCCGCGTACGCCTTCAGGGGATCGGGGGGCCGGCCCTCGCGGTCCGGGGCGGTGTAGACCCCCACCACGTCCTCGCCGCGGTCGAGGAGCGCTTCCAGCACCGCTCGCCCGAACGCCTGTTGTCCGTTGACGATGATTCGCATGATTTCGTGTCCCTAGTCCGCGGCGGCGGCCGCTGCGGGCCGCCTTGGCGCCCGCGAGAACGCCCCTGCCGCCCGCGCCTCGTCGATCCGCGCCTGATCGTAGCCGAGGATCTCGCTCAATAGCTCGTCCGTGTGCTCGCCGAGGAGTGGCGAGCGGCGCACCACCGGCGGCGAGTCCGAGAGCTTGATGGGGCACCCGACGTTCACGAACTCCCCGCGCTCCGGGTGCGGCACGTCGACGACCATCTCCCGCAGGCGCACGTGCTCGTCGTTCGCGAGGTCCGCGGTGCTCATGATCGGGCCGCAGGGCACGTTCAGCTCGTTCAGGATGTCGCGCATCTCCCACTTGGTGTAGTCGGACGCGAACTCCCCGAGCCGGCGCCACATCTCGCCCTGGTTCGCGCGCCGGCTTTCGATGTCCGCAAAACGCGGGTCGGTCGCGAACGCCTCGCCCCCCACCCGGGTCGCGAGCGCGCCCCACACGTGCTCCTGCAC
>CAZSPS010000334.1:0-8828 GCA_964608875.1 uncultured Ectothiorhodospiraceae bacterium | reverse complement strand
GAAGCTGCTTCTTCACCGTGAGGGGGTAGTAGGTGCCGCCCTTCACGGTGGCGTCGTTGGCGACCACCACGCACTCCGTCCCGCCCACCCGGCCCACCCCGGTCACGAGGCCGGCGGCCGGCACTTCGCCGCCGTACATGTCCCAGGCGGCGAGCGGCGAGAGCTCGAGGAAGGGGGCGCCCGGGTCGCACAGCTCGCGCACCCGTTCGCGCGGCAGGAGCTTGCCCCGCTCGAGGTGGCGCCGGCGCGCGCGCTCGCCGCCGCCCTCCGCCGCCGCCGCCGCCTTGGCGCGCAGGTCGCCGACGAGCGCGTCCATGGCGGACGCGTTCTCGCGGAACCCGGCGGAGCGCGGGTCGACGCGGGTCGCGAGTACGGACACGCCTCGGCCCCGGCCCGCCTCAGCCGGCGGTCTCCCGGAACAGCTCGCGCCCGATCAGCATGCGCCGGATCTCGGAGGTGCCGGCCCCGATCTCGTAGAGCTTCGCGTCGCGCAGCAGCCGCCCCACCGGATACTCGTTGGTGTAGCCGTTCCCGCCCAGGCACTGGATGGCGTCGAGGGCCATGGCGGTCGCCCGCTCCGCCGCGTAGAGGATGACCCCGGCCGCGTCCTTGCGCGTCACGTCGCCCCGGTCCGTCGCCCGCGCCACCGCATATACGTAGGAGCGGCTCGCGTTCATGGCGGTGTACATGTCGGCGAGCTTGCCCTGCATGAGCTGGAACTCGCCGATGGGGCTGCCGAACTGGCGGCGCTCGTGCACGTAGGGCACCACCGCGTCGAGGCACGCCTGCATGATCCCGAGCGGCCCCGCCGCCAGCACCAGGCGCTCGTAGTCGAGGCCGCTCATCAGCACCCGCGCGCCGTCGCCGACCCCGCCCAGCACGTTCTCCTCCGGCACCTCGCAGTCGCGGAACAGGAGCTCGCAGGTGTTGGAGCCGCGCATCCCGAGCTTGTCGAGCTTGGGCGACGTCTCGAAGCCGGGGAAGCCCTTCTCCACCAGGAACGCGGTGAGCCCCCGGGCGCCGGCCTCGGGGTCGGTGCGCGCGTACACCACCAGGGTGTCGGCGTCCGGGCCGTTGGTGATCCACATCTTGGCGCCGTTCAGCACGAACCGGCCGCCGCGGCGCTCGGCGCGGGTGCGCATGCCCATCACGTCGGAGCCGGCGCCGGCCTCGCTCATGGCGAGGGCGCCGACGTGCTCGCCGCGGATGAGGGGGCCGAGGTAGCGCGCCTTCTGCTCCTCGCTGCCGTTGCGCCGGATCTGGTTGACGCAGAGGTTCGAGTGCGCGCCGTAGCTGAGGCCCACCGAGGCCGACGCCCGGCTCACCTCCTCCATCGCCACGCAGTGCTCGGTGTAGCCGAGCCCCGCCCCGCCGTAGTCCTCCTCGACGGTGATGCCGAGCAGGCCGAGGGCGCCCATCTTGGGCCAGAGGTCGGCGGGGAACTCGTTGGCCTCGTCGATGCGGGCCGCGCGCGGCGCGATCTCGTCCGAGGCGAAGCGCATCACGCTGTCGCGGATGAGGTCGGCCTCGTCGCCGAGCCCCAGGTCGAGGCCGGGCAGCCGGTTCGCAAGCGGTACGGAGCTCATCCCCGAAGTATGCCCGACGGCGCCCGCGCGCGCCTCCCCGCCGCCGGTCCGCACCGCGCCGCGCCGCCCGGCCCGGGGCCCGGCCCGGCGCCGCAGGGATATACTGGCGCGATGACGGCGCCTTGGTTGCGGCAAGCGATGCGGTTCGCCGCCATCCACACCCTGCTGGCGCTCGAGCGCTGGCGGAGCGGGGTGGCGTACAACCCCCTGTCGCCGGCCGTCGCCCAGGACCCCTATCCACTCTACGCGGACCTCCTCGCCCGCAGCCCGGTGCACCGCAGCCGGCTGACCAAGGCCTGGGTGTTCTCGCGCTACGCGGACGTGGACGCCATCCTGCGCGACCACCGGCGCTTCTCGAGCGACGTGCGAAAGCGCAAGCTGAACCGCCGGCAGCGCGCATCCCTGCCGGCGCCGGACGACGTGACCATGCTGTTCCTGGACCCGCCCGAGCACACCCGGCTGCGCTCGCTGGTCAACAAGGCGTTCACCCGGCCCGCCATCGCCGCGCTCGAGCCGCGCATCCGCGCCATCATGCAGGGGCTGCTGGACGACGTCGCCGACCCGGCCGCCGGCTTCGACCTGATGACGGCGGTGGCCGCGCCGCTGCCGGTGATCGTGATCGCCGAAATGCTGGGCGTGGCGCCGGAGGACCGCGCCCGCTTCCGGGTCTGGTCCGACCGGCGCGCGCGCCTGCTCGAGCCGACGCTGTCCGCCGGCGACCGCGAGCTGGCGCGCGAGGCGGGCGAGTCGCTCGACGACTACTTCCGGCCCATCATCCAGGCGCGGCGCCGCGAGCCGCGCGACGACATCGTGAGCGCCCTGGCGCAGGCGGAGGAGGCGGGCGACCAGCTGAGCGAGCGCGAGATGGTGAACATGCTGCGCCTGCTGCTGGTGGCCGGCAACGAGACCACCACCAACCTCATCGGCAACGGCATGCTGGCGCTGCTGCGCCACCCCGATCAGCTCGAGGCCCTGCGCCGGGAGCCGGAGCTGATCCCGGCGGCGGTGGAGGAGCTGCTGCGCTACGACTCGCCGGTGCAGACCGACTTCCGCACCGCCGTCGAGGACTGCGAGGTGAACGGCTTCCCGGTGCGCGCGCACGACAACGTGGTGCTGCTCATCGGCGCCGCCAACCGCGACCCGGCGGCGTTCGAGGACCCGGACCGGCTCGACGTCCGACGCGGGGAGGGCAGCCACATCTCGTTCGGGCGCGGCGTGCACCACTGCCTCGGCGCGCAGCTCGCCCGGCTGGAGGGGCGTATCGTGCTGGAGGCCCTGCTGGAGCGTTTCGCTTCGATCCGCCTCCTCGACGAGCGCCCGCCGGCGTTCCGCAACAGCGTCGTGCTGCGGGGCCTCGAGTCCCTGCCGGTCGCCGCCGCGAGGGCGGCGGGGTAGCGGCGGCGCCCGCCGCCGGGAGTCTCGCGGGCGGCGGCCCGGACCCGCCAACGGCCGGCGCACGGCGGGCGGACGAATTGACGGATCGCCGCGCGTTGCTTACCGTTGCCCTCCGAAGTCCGGGGCCAGCCCCCGCCCGATGACCGCCGCCATGGCCGAGACCGCGCTCGACTACCGCAAGGCCGGACCGTCCGCGTCCGCATCCGCGCCCATGCCCGCGCCCGGCGGGCGCGCCGCGGCGGACGCGTTCCCCCTTCGCTTCGTCACCGCCGCCAGCCTCTTCGACGGCCACGACGCGGCCATCAACGTCATGCGCCGCCTGCTCCAGGGCGCGGGCGCGGAGGTGGTGCACCTCGGGCACAACCGCGCCGTCGAAGAGGTGGTGGACGCCGCCATCCAGGAGGACGCGCACGGCATCGCCATCACCTCCTACCAGGGCGGGCACCTCGAGTACTTCCGGTACATGCTGGACATGCTGCGCGAGCGCGGCGCCGGGCACGTGCGGGTCGTCGGCGGCGGCGGCGGGGTCATCGTGCCGGACGAGGTGCGCCAGCTGCACGAGTACGGCGTGACCCGCATCTACACCCCGGAAGACGGCCAGACGATGGGCCTGCAGGGGATGATCGACGACGCCTTCGAGCGGGTGCGGGGCGCGTTCGACGGCGTCGCCCTCGCCGTGCCGCGCGAGGGGCTCCTCGCCGGCGGGTTCGACGCGCTCGCCCGCGCCATCACCTGCATCGAGCGCGGGCTCGCGCGCCCCGGCGACCTCGACGAGCCGGGGCCGGAAGCAGCGGGGCCGGAAGCGCGGCGCCCGCCGCCGCCGGTGCTCGGCATCACCGGCACGGGCGGCGCCGGCAAGTCGTCGGTCACGGACGAGCTGGTGCGGCGGATGCGGCTCGCCTTCGGCGACCGGCTGCGCATCGCCATCGTGGCCGTGGACCCCACCCGGCGGCGGACGGGCGGCGCGCTCTTGGGCGACCGCATCCGCATGAACGCCATCTCCCACCCCGGCATCTACATGCGCTCGCTCGCCACCCGCGCCTCGGGGCAGGAGATCCCGGCGGTGCTGCCGGACGTGCTGCGCGCGGTGCGGCTCGCGGGCTTCGACCTCGCGATCGTCGAGACCTCCGGCATCGGTCAGGGCGATGCCGCCCTCGCCCCCTTCGTGGACGCGAGCTTGTATGTGATGACCCCGGAGTTCGGGGCGGCGAGCCAACTCGAGAAGATCGACATGCTGGACTTCGCCGACCTCGTCGCCATCAACAAGTACGACCGCAAGGGGGCGGCGGACGCGCTGCGCGACGTGCGCAAGCAACTCGCCCGCAACCGCGGCACCTTCGGGGCCGCGCCGGAGACCATGCCGGTGTTCGGCACGGTCGCCTCGCGCTTCAACGACGACGGCATGACCGCGCTCTTCCAGGGGGTGCTGGAGACGCTGCGCGGGAAGGGCTTCGCGGACACGGTCGCGGCCTGGGGGGAGAGCCGGCTGCCGCAGGTGGAGACCAGGACCTCGTCGCGCGCGGCGGCGCTGGTGCCGCCGGAGCGGGTCCGCTACCTCGCGGAGATCGCGGAGACGCTGCGCGCCTACCACGCCCGCGTCGAGACGCAGGCCGGACTGGCGCGCGAGCGCCAGCAGCTCGAGGCGGCGGCGCGCCTGCTCGACGAGGACGGCGGCGGCGGCGCGGCGGCGGCGGCGGACCCGGCAGGGGCGAAGGCGGCGCTCGAGGCGCTGGCGGGCGCGCGCGCGGCGGCGCTCGACCCCGGCGCGCGCGGCCTGCTCGAGGGCTGGCCCGCCCTGCGCGCGGCCTACTCCGCCGACGAGTACGCGCCGGAGGCGGACGGCGGCGGCGGCGGGAGCGGCGCCCCTCCCGTGCGCCTCGCCCACACCACCCTCTCCGGCAGCGAGCTGCGCCGGGTGTCGCTGCCGCGCTACCGGGACCACGGCGACCTCCTGCGCTGGCTCATGCGCGAGAACCTGCCGGGCCGCTTCCCGTTCACCGCCGGCGTCTTCCCCTTCAAGCGCGAGGACGAGGACCCGCTGCGGATGTTCGCGGGCGAGGGCGACGCGGCCCGCACCAACGAGCGCTTCCACTACCTGTCGCGGCATTCGGAGGCGAAGCGCCTTTCCACCGCGTTCGACTCCGTGACCCTCTACGGCTTCGACCCCGACCACCGCCCCGACATCTACGGCAAGGTCGGCAACTCCGGCGTCTCCATCGCCACCCTGGACGACATGAAGACGCTCTACGGCGGGTTCGATCTGTGCAGCCCCTCGACCTCCGTGTCGATGACCATCAACGGTCCGGCGCCCACCATCCTCGCCATGTTCCTCAACACCGCCATCGACCAGCGGCGGGCCGCGTTCGAGGCCGGGCACGGGCGCCCGCCCGCCGCCGGGGAGGAGGACGCGCGGGTGCGGGCGGAGGCGCTCGAACGGGTGCGCGGCACGGTGCAGGCCGACATCCTGAAGGAAGACCAGGGGCAGAACACCTGCATCTTCTCCACCGGCTTCAGCTTGAAGCTGATGGGCGACGTACAGGAGTACTTCATCCGCCACCGGGTGCGGAACTTCTACTCGGTGTCCATCTCGGGGTACCACATCGCCGAGGCCGGCGCGAACCCCATCACCCAGCTCGCGTACACCCTTGCGAACGGCTTCACCTACGTCGAGGCGTACCTCGCGCGCGGCATGGCGGTGGACGAGTTCGCGCCCAACTTCTCGTTCTTCTTCTCGAATGGGCTCGACCCCGAGTACAGCGTGCTCGGGCGGGTGGCGCGCCGCATCTGGGCGGTGGCGATGCGCGAGCGCTACGGCGCGAACGAGCGCAGCCAGCGGCTCAAGTACCACGTCCAGACCTCGGGCCGCTCGCTGCACGCGCAGGAGATCGACTTCAACGACATCCGCACCACGCTGCAGGCCCTCATCGGCACCTACGACAACTGCAACAGCCTGCACACGAACGCCTACGACGAGGCCATCACCACCCCGAGCGAAGAGAGCGTACGGCGGGCGGTGGCCATCCAGCTGGTCATCAACCGGGAGTGGGGGCTGGCGAAGAACGAGAACCCGAACCAGGGCTCCTTCGTCATCGAGGAGCTGACCGACCTGGTCGAGGCCGCGGTGCTCGAAGAGTTCGAGCGGCTGTCGGAGCGCTCCGGGGTGCTGGGCGCGATGGAGACCGGCTACCAGCGCGGCAAGATCCAGGACGAGTCGCTCGAATACGAGCGGCGCAAGCACGACGGCAGCCTGCCCATCGTGGGGGTCAACACCTTCGTCGACCCGGAAGCGGCGCACGAGCCGGCCGGCGCCACCGTCGCGCTCGCGCGCTCGACGGAGGCCGAGAAGGAGGGGCAGATCGAGCGGCTGCGCGCCTTCCACGCCCGCCATGCGGACGCGGCGCCGGCCCTGCTGGAGCGGCTGCAGGACGCGGTCATCCGGGACGAGAACGTGTTCGAGGTGCTGATGGACGCCGTGCGCTGCTGCTCGCTCGGGCAGGTGACGGACGCGCTGTCCGAGGTCGGCGGCCGGTACCGGCGGAACATGTAGGTGTGCCTCGTCTTCGTCGCCTGGCGGGCCCATCCCCGCTACCGCCTGGTCGTGGCCGCGAACCGCGACGAGTTCCACGCCCGGCCGACCGCGCCGGCCGCGGTGTGGCCGCCGGCGGACGGCGGTGCGGACGCGGGCGCGGGCGCGGGGCGGCGGGACGTGCTCGCCGGGCGCGACCTCGAGGCGGGCGGCACCTGGTCCGGGATCACGGCGGACGGACGTTTCGCGGCGCTCACGAACTTCCGGGCGGCGCGCCCTCCGTGCCCCGGCGCCCCGTCGCGCGGGCGGCTCGTGGCCGGGTACCTGCAGGGCGCGCTCGGGGCGCGCGGCCACGCGCGGCGGGTGGCGCGCGAGGCGGAGCGCTACAGCGGCTTCCACCTGCTGCTGGCGGACCGGAGCGCGCTGGTGTGCGTCGGCAACCGGGCCGACGAGCGGGTGGTGGAAGTGCCGCCCGGCTGCCACGGCCTCGGCAACGACCGGCTGAACGCGCCGGAGCCGAAGGTGGCGGCGGGGCTCGCCGCGTTCCGGCGCCTGATGCGGGGCGGGTTCGAGGCCGAGGACCTGTTCGGCCTGCTGGCGGACTCCGAGCCGGCGCCGGAGGAAGCGGCGGCGCCGCGCGACACCGGGCGCGAACGCGCCCACTCCGCGCGCTTCATTCGGGGCGAGGTCTACGGCACGCGCTCGTCCACGGTGGCGTGGATCGACGACGCGGGCGGCATCCGCTTCGAAGAGCGGAGCTTCGACGCGGGCGCGGCGGAGACCGGGCGCGCCGTCTTCCGCACCGCGCCGGGGACGGGAACGGCGGCCGCTTGGACCGGCCCCGGCTTCGAAGCGGCGGACGGGAGCGCGGCCCCGGAGCGGGAGCCGGCGCCGCGGGCGCCGATACCGGCGGCAGCGTCCGCCGGTTGACGAAGGACGGGGGAGAGAGGGCGGCGCGATGAGCTCGGCGAACCGGCTCGACGGCATCCGGGCGTGCGTCTTCGACGCCTACGGGACCCTGTTCGACGTCCACTCCGCGGTCGGGCGCCACCGGGCGCGGCTCGGGGACGCGGCCGACGCGGTGTCGGAGACGTGGCGGGCGAAGCAGCTGCAATACACCTGGCTGCGAAGCCTCATGGAGCGCTGGACGGACTTCGCGGCGGTCACGGAGGACGCCCTCGACTTCGCCCTCGACCAGGCGGGCGTGCAGGACGGCGACGGCAGCCTGCGCGCCGCGCTGCTCGACGCCTACCGCGCGCTCGACTGCTACCCCGAGGCGCCGGCGGTGCTGGACGCGCTGCGGGGCGGCGGCATGCGCACCGCGGTCCTCTCGAACGGCTCGCGCGGCATGCTGGACGCGGCGGTGGCGAGCGCGCGCCTCGGCAGCCGGCTCGACGCGGTGCTGTCGGTGGACGACGTGCGGGTCTACAAGCCCCACCCCTCCGTGTACCGCTTCGCGTGCGAGCGGCTCGGGGTAACGCCCGCCGAAGTGTGCTTCCTGTCGTCCAACGCCTGGGACGCGGCGGGCGCGGCCACGTTCGGCTTCCGGGTGGCGTGGGTCAACCGCTTCGGGCAGGCGCGCGAGCGGCTGCCGGACGCGCCGGAGTTCGAGCTCGCGACGCTCGAGCCCTTGCCGGCGCTCGTGCTCGGAGAGGAGGGCGGCGCATGAGCGCGCACGCCGCCGTCGCCGGCGCCGTCCCGGACTGCATCTTCTGCCGCATCGCGGCCGGGGAGATCCCGTGCCACAAGCTGATGGAGGACGGCCGGGTCCTCGCCTTCATGGACGTCAACCCCGTGAACGAAGGGCACTGCCTGGTGATCCCGAAGGCGCACGCCCCGAACCTCTACGAAGCGCCGGACGAGTCGGTGGCGGCTGCGGCGGCGGCCGCCCGGCGGGTGGCGGCGGCGGTGCGCCTGGCGCTCGACCCGCCCGGCATCAACCTGATGCAGGCGAACGGCCCGGCGGCCGGGCAGTCCGTGCACCACCTCCACTTCCACGTCATCCCCCGGCGCGCGGACGACGGCCTGCCGTTCAACTGGGAGCCGCGGCCCGGCGACCCGGACGCCATCGGCGAGATCGCCGCCCGCATCCGCGCCCACCTCCCGCCGCTTTCCGGATCGTGAACATGAGCGAAGCCAACGCCGAGCGCCGCTACGACGTGACCCGCGCCGACCTGCCGCTGAGCTGCCCCATGCCGGGCATGACGCTGTGGAGCTCGCACCCCAAGGTCTACCTGCCGATCGAGGAGGACGGGGGGGAGGCGAAGTGCCCCTACTGCGGCGCCGAGTTCCGGCTGACGGACCCGCCGGCGGACCCCGCC
>CAZSPS010000333.1:0-1900 GCA_964608875.1 uncultured Ectothiorhodospiraceae bacterium | reverse complement strand
TCGGGCGCACCGTGGCGCAGCAGGCATTGGACGGCATCGCCGCGCGCATCGCAGCACCCCGCACCCCCGGCGCACAGGGCACGCTCGCCGGCCAGGCGCTCGGGGGCGCGCCGCCCGATGAGGACGGGACGGGAGGCAGCCCCGCGCACGGCCAGGCGGCGCTCGCCGACATCGCGCGGGGGCTCGGGGCGGGCGCGTCGGGCTTCGCAAGCGGCGGCCCCGGAGCGGTGTCCGGGGCAGGCTTCGGCAGCTCCGGGTTCGGCGGCCATGGCGGCGGCTTCGGCAGCTCCGGTTTCGCCAATGACGCCCATGGCTTCGGCTCCGGCGAGGCCGGCCCGCACTCGCGCACCCTGACGGCGCGCGAGGCGCTGCTGGGGTCGAGCTTCACCGCCACCGGCGAGACCGACGCCTCGGGCGGCAGCATGGCGTTCTGGGGCCGCGCCGCGCACGGCAGCTTCGACGGGCGCGAGGGGACGTTCTCGCTCGACGGCGAGGCGACCACGGCGATGCTGGGCGCGGACTACGCCCGGGACCGGTGGCTCCTCGGCCTTGCCATCGCGCAGAGCGAGGGCGAGGGCGGCTATGTCGATACGGATGCGGGCAGCGACCCCTGCGCGGCGGCCGGCGACGGCATGGACGAGGACACCCGCAGGGTGCTCTGCGAGGGCGCGGTGCGCGCGGGCGACGGCAAGGTGGAGGCGTCGCTCACCGCCGCCATCCCTTACGCGGCGCTCGAAGCCTCGGAGCGCCTCAAGCTCTGGGGCGCGGCCGGCTACGGCACGGGCGAGGTCACGCTGAAGACCGCCATGGGCGGCAGCTACAAGGCGGATACCGAGTGGAGCATGGCGGCGGCGGGGTTCAGGAGTGAGCTGCTGGCGCCGCCGGCCGAGGGCGGCGGCCCCGCGCTGGCGCTCGTCTCGGACGCGCTGTGGGCGCGGACCTCCTCGGAGAAGACCCGCGACCTCGCGGCCACGGAGAGCGACACGACGCGGCTGCGCCTCGGCCTGGAGGGAAGCTGGCGGGTGGCGCTCGAAGGCGGCGGGCACCTGACGCCGAAGCTCGAAGTGGGCGCGCGCCAGGACGGCGGCGACGCCGAGACCGGGTTCGGGGTCGAGCTCGGCGGCGGCATCGCTTTGGAACACCCGGCGCTCGGGCTCACCCTCGACCTCTCCGGCCGCACGCTGGTCGCGCACGGGGATGACGACCTGGAGGACCGCGGCTTCGCCGGCGCGCTCGGCTTCGACCCGGACCCGGCGACGAAGCGCGGCCCCTCGTTCAGTCTGCGCCACGAGCTCGGCGGGCAGGCGCGGGGCGGGCTCGACGCGCTGTTCGAACCCGACCCGCTCGGGGAGGGCACGGGGAACGCGGGCGAGGCAACCTCCCGCTGGACGGCGGAGGCCGCCTGGGGGTTCCCGGCCCTCGGCGGGCGCTTCACCGCGAGCCCCCATGCGGGGCTCGGCCTCTCCGATGCGGCGCGCGATTACACGCTCGGCTGGCGCGTCGAGCCGCACGGCGCGAGCGCGCCCGACCTCACCCTCGGCCTCCGGGCCACCAGACGGGAGAGCGACACGACCGCGCCGGAGCATACCGTCGGGTTCGAAGCGACCGTACGCTGGTGAGGCGGCAGCGGCCGTGTGCGCAAGGGAGCGAGTACGTCCGCCGGTGGGCAGGCGCGGAGGCGTCGAGCCTTCGCGCTATCCGGCCTGCAAATGCACGTCGTGATGCGCCAGAAACTCCCGGATCGCCGCAACGCACTCCCTGGGCCTTTCCAGTTGGAGCAGGTGCGTCGTCTCGGGAATGAAGTCGTAGTCGACCCTGGTGGCGTCTTCGACGTCGAAGGTCGGCAGGTACGAAAAGGGCAGGGTCGGATCGGCTCCGATGACCTTGGTCGGACAGGACA
>CAZSPS010000332.1:0-8043 GCA_964608875.1 uncultured Ectothiorhodospiraceae bacterium | reverse complement strand
CGCGGCGCGGCGGGGGTCGGCTTCACGTCGCTGTGGGGCCGGACCGGCTTCGCCTCCTTCGACGGCGAGCACGGCGAGTACTTCCTGGACGGAACGGTGACGACGGCCCAGTTCGGCATCGACCGGTCGGCGGGGCCGTGGGTGACGGGCGTGTCGCTCGCGCACAGCGACGGCGAAGGCCACTACGAGGGCGGCGGCGAGGACAGCGAGATCGAGGCCGTGGTGACGGGCGTCTACCCGTTCGCCGGCTACCGCCTCACCGACCGGCTGGATGCGTGGGCGGCGCTCGGCTACGGCCAGGGCAGCCTCACGCTCACCCCGGAGGGCGAGGACGGGCGCTCCATCGAGACCGACCTCGGCCTCACGATGGGCGCCGCCGGGCTGCGCGGCGACGTGCGCACCCCCGAGACGCCGGACGGGGTCGCCTTGGAGGTGACGGCCGACCTCGCGGTGGTGCGGGTGAGCGCGGACGAGAACCAGGAGAACTTCCTGCGGATCGAGTCGCTCGCGGCCGACTCGCAGCGCGTGCGCATGGGTCTCGAAGGCTCGCGCGACCTGCTGCAGGCGAACGGCGCGCGGCTTCGCCCCTCCGCCGAGATCGGGGTGCTGCACGACGGCGGCGACATCGACGGCGGCGCAGGCATGGACCTCGGGGCCGGCTTCGTCTACGCCGACCCGGCGCGCGGGCTCTCCGTGGACTTCCGGGCGCGTTCGCTGCTGGCGTACGAGGAGTCCGGGACCCGCGAGTGGGGGCTCTCGGGCGGCCTGCACTACGACCTCAACCCGGCTTCGGAGCGCGGCCTCTCGCTGTCGCTCGACGGCGGCTACGGCATGCCGGACACGGGCGGCGGGGTGGACGCGATCTTCGGCCTCGGTCTCAACGACGGCATGCCGGGGGCGGAAGACGCCGCGCAGGGCGGCGCGCGCCTCAATGCCGAGGTCGGCTACGGGATGCGGGCCGGCGAGCGCTATACGGGCGTTCCGTGGGCGCGCTTCGGGCGCACGGACGCGGGTTCGGAGTGGCGGCTCGGCTGGCGCTTCACCCCGTCCGGCGGCGGCGCTCCGGGCGCGCCGGACCTCGACGCGGGCGTCGAGATGGGTCCGCACGGCGGCGATGGCCACTCCATCCGGCTGCGCCTCGGCGTCCGCTTCTAACCAGAGGGAGAGAAGACTCGATGGCATGGAACCAGCCGGACGGCGGCGACGGCGGCAACCGCGATCCGTGGGGGAACCGCGGCGGCCAGCAGCAGGGGCCGCCGGACCTCGACGAGTTGCTGGACAAGCTGCAACGCCGGCTGCGGGCGCTGTTCGGCGGCGGCGGGCGCGGCAGCGGCGGCAGCGCCGGTGGCGGAGGCGGCGGGAAGCGCGGCGGCATCGGCCTCGGCTCGCGCGGGCTGGTGCTGGTGCTCATCGCCGTCGCCGCGGTCTGGGGGCTCGCCGGCATCTACATCGTGGAGCCCGCCGAAGAAGGCGTGGTGCTGCGCTTCGGCCGCTACCTCAAGACCACCGGCCCCGGCCCCCACTGGACCCCCTACTTCATCGACACGGTGGAGAAGGTCAACGTCGAGCAGATCCGGCGCGCCGAGATCGGCTACCGTAGCGAGGCGGGCGGCCAGTCCGTCGCCCCCGAGTCGCTGATGCTGACCCGCGACGAGAACATCGTCGACGTGCAGTTCGCCGTGCTCTACCGCATCAAGGACTCGCGCAACTACCTGTTCCGGGTGCGCGACCCCGACCTCACCCTGCGCCAGGCCACCGAGAGCGCCGTGCGCGAGGTGGTGGGCCGCAACGTGATGGACTTCGTGCTGACCGACGGCCGCGCGGAGGTGGCCGAGCAGGTGCGCGAGCTGACGCAGGAGATCCTGGACCGCTACGAGACGGGCCTGCTGGTCGCGAGCGTCAACATGCAGCAGGCGCAGCCGCCCGCCCAGGTGCAGGACGCCTTCTCCGACGCGGTGAAGGCGCGCGAGGACGAGGAGCGCTACAAGAACGAGGCGCGCGCCTACGCGGCGGAGATCCTGCCGGTGGCGCGCGGCGAGGCGAACGCCATGCTGGAGCGCTCCGAGGGCTACAAGCAGCGCGTCATCAACGAGGCCAAGGGCGACGCCTCGCGCTTCCTGAGCGTGCTCGAGGAGTACCAGAAGGCCCCGGACGTGACGCGCGAGCGCCTCTACCTCGACGCCATGGAGAACGTGCTCGGCAACTCCACCAAGGTGCTGATCGACGTCGAGGGCGGCAACAACCTGCTCTACCTGCCGCTCGACAAGCTGGTGCCGGGCGGCGCCCGCAGCGACGGGTCCGGGTCCGGTGCCGGCGGCGGGGCGGGTTCGTCCTTCCCGGGCGGCGCGGACACGGGCCGCACCGGCGGCGGCGTCTCGGGCGCCGTGGACCGCAGCCGAGGGAGATTGCGCCAATGAGCCTTCGCATCGGAATCGCCGTCCTGGCGGTCGCGGCCGTGATCGCGGCCTTCTCCATCTTCACGGTCAACGAGCGCGAGCGGGCGATCTTGTTCCAGCTCGGCCAGATCGTGCGCGACGACTACGCGCCGGGGCTCTACTTCAAGGTGCCGTTCTTCCAGAACGTGCGCAAGTTCGACGCCCGCATCCAGACCTTGGACGCCGCTCCGGAGCTCTACCTGACCCTGGAGAAGAAGAACGTCAAGGTCGATTCCTACGTGAAGTGGCGCATCTCGGACGTGCGGCGCTACTTCACCGCCACCGGCGGCAACGAGCGGCGCGCCGCTTCGCGCCTGCACGCGCTCAACCAGACCGACCTCAAGGACGCCTTCGGGCGGCGCACCATCCCCGAGGTGGTGGCCGAGGACCGCGCCGAGATCATGACCGACCTCACCGTGTCGCTGAACGAGAAGGCGAGGGGGCTCGGGGTGGAGGTCACCGACGTGCGCATCAAGCGCATCGACCTCGAGGACGCGGTCGGCATCTCGGTGTACCAGCGCATGGCGGCGGAGCGCAAGGAGGTGGCGAAGGACCGGCGCTCGCGCGGCGAGGAGGAGGCGCGCAAGATCCGGGCGCGCGCGGAGCGCGAGCGCGAGGTGCTGATCGCCGAGGCCACCCGCGAGGCGGAGCGCATCCGCGGCGAGGGCGACGGGTCGGCGACCGAGATCTACGCCCAGGCGTACCAGCGCGACCCGGAGTTCTACCGCCTCTACCGCAGCCTGAACGCGTACTCGCGCTCGTTCCGCAGCAAGTCCGACGTGCTGCTGCTGCAGCCCGACACCGCCTTCTTCGACTTCTACAAGGACCCGGACGGCGACCCCGACGACGCCCGCTGAGCGCCATGTGGAGCGGGCTGCTCGATGCGTTCGCGCTGCTGCTCGTGCTCGAAGGCGTCGCGCCCTTCCTGAGCCCCGCCGGAGTGCGCCGCCTGCTGGCGCGCGTGGGCGAGCTCGGCGATGGCGCGATGCGGCTGACGGGCTTGGCGAGCATGGCCGCCGGGGTCGCCATCCTCTACCTCCTCTGAACCTGGCTCCGATGCCCGATCCGTTCCGAAGGCCGCCCCGCTCAGGGGCGCTCCGCTCGCTCCCGTGCGCGTGCGCGGCCGCATGGTGAGGGACGGCGGCGGTGCCGGCGGCGGCGCTCCGGCGCCTTCGGCGCGCCTGCTGCCGGCCGGGGTCGAAGAGGGCCTGCCGCCCGACGCGGCGGGGCTGGAGGCGCTCAGGCGCGCGGTGCTGGACCTGTTCGCGGGCTGGGGCTACGAGCTGGTGTCGCCCCCCTTCCTCGAATACCTCGATTCGCTGCTCGCCGGCACCGGGCCGGACCTCGACCTGCAGACGTTCAAGGTGACCGACCAGGCGTCGGGCCGGCAGCTCGGGCTGCGTGCGGACATGACCCCCCAGGTGGCGCAGATCGACGCGCACCGGCTCGCGGGCGCGTCGCGCGGGGCGCCGGTGCGCCTTTGCTACGCCGGCACCGTGCTGCGCGCGCGCGCGGGGCGGCCGGGCGCGTCGCGCTGCCCGGTGCAGGCGGGGGCGGAGCTCTACGGCCATGCGGGGGTGGAGAGCGACCTCGAGGCGCTCGCCCTGATGCTGGAGATGCTGCGCTGCGCGGGGGTGGAGCGAGCGCACGTGGACGTGGGGCACCTCGGCGTGTTCCGGGGGCTCGCGCGCGGCGCCGGGCTGGACGAGGCGGCGCGGGGCGCGCTGTTCACGGCGCTGCAGCGCAAGGCGCAGGCCGAGATCGAGGAGCTGGTGGCGCCGCTGGCCGAGCCGTGGCGGGGGGGGCTCGCGAGCCTCGCCGAGCTGAACGGCGGCCCCGAGGCGCTCGCCGAAGCGCGGCGGCGGCTTCCCGGCGGCGGTGGCAAAGGCGGCGGCGGCGCGTCCGGGGAGGACGGGGAGGCGCGCGCGGCGCTGCGCGAGATCGAGGCCGCGCTCGCGGCGCTCGACGCCATCGCGGGCGGCTTCGAGCGGCTGGGCGAGCCGGTGCACTTCGACTTGGCGGAGCTCCGGGGCTACCGCTACCACGGGGGGCTCGGCTTCGCCGCCTTCGTGCCCGGCCACGGACGCGAGATCGCGCGCGGCGGGCGCTACGACGGCATCACCGAAGTGGACGGCCGGCCGCGCCCCGCGACCGGCTTCAGCGCGGACCTGCGCACGCTGCACGCGCTCGGCCGCGGCGCGGGTGCGGCGGCGGCGGCGGAGGAGCCGCCGGGCGGCGTGCTCGCGCCCGCCCCCTGGTCCGAAGACGGGAGCGGGGCCGAGGCCGAGGTGCGCCGACTGCGGGCCGCGGGCGAGCGGGTCGTGTACCGCCTGCCGGGGCGCGACGCGGGCGGGGCGCGCGCGGCGGGCTGCGACCGCGTGTTGGCGCGCGCCGGCGGCGGCTGGGCCGTGACCCCGGCGCCGGCGCCGGAGGCGGAGGCGGAGGCGGACGGCGATGGGTAAGTCCGTGGTGGTCGTCGGCGCCCAGTGGGGCGACGAGGGCAAGGGCAAGATCGTGGACCTGCTCACCGAGCGCGCGCGCGCCGTGGTGCGCTTCCAGGGCGGGCACAACGCGGGCCACACCCTGGTCGTCGGCGGCGAGAAGACGGTGCTCCACGTCATCCCCTCGGGCATCCTGCGGGAGCGGGTGGAGTGCTTCATCGGCAACGGGGTGGTGCTGTCCCCGACCGCGCTCGTGGACGAGATCGCGATGCTCGAGGCGCGCGGGGTCGAGGCCGGGCGCCGGCTCGTGGTGAGCGAGGCGTGCCCGCTCATCCTGCCCTACCACGTGCGGCTCGACCAGGCGCGCGAAGCGCACCTGGGGGGCGGGGCCATCGGCACCACCGGGCGCGGCATCGGCCCCGCCTACGAGGACAAGGTGGCGCGCCGCGCGACGCGCGTGGGCGACCTCTTCCACCCCGCCCGCTTCCGCGAGAAGGTGGCGGAGGCGCTCGACTTCCACAACTTCGTCCTCCGCGGCTACTACCGCGCCGAGCCGGTGGCGGTGGACGCGGTGTGCGACGAGGCGCTGGGCGCGGTGGAGGTGCTGGGGCCGCTCGTCGGCGACGTGGGGGAGCGGCTGCACGAGCTGGGCCGGGAGGGGGCGAACATCCTGTACGAGGGCGCGCAGGGCACCCTGCTGGACGTGGACCACGGCACCTATCCCTTCGTCACCTCGTCCAACACCACGGCCGGGGTGGCCGCGACCGGCAGCGGCACCGGGCCGAACCGCATCGACCACGTGCTCGGCATCACCAAGGCGTACGCCACGCGCGTCGGCGGCGGCCCCTTCCCGACCGAGACCGGCGGCGATCTGGGGCGGCATCTCGGCGAGCGCGGGCGGGAGTTCGGCGCCACCACCGGGCGCCCGCGGCGCTGCGGCTGGATGGACGTGGTGGCGCTCGGCAAGGCGCTGCGGCTCAGCGGGGTGGACCGGCTGTGCGTGACCAAGCTCGACGTGCTGGACGAGCTCGATACGGTGCGGGTGTGCGTCGGCTACCGGTGCGACGGCGGCCTGCGGCGCACCCCGCCTGCGGGCGCGGAGGGGCTCGCCGGCTGCGAGCCGGTGTACGAGGACCTGCCGGGCTGGGAGGAGTCCACGGTGGGGCTGCGCTCGGAGGCGGACCTGCCGCGCAACGCGCGCGCCTACCTGGATCGCCTCGAAGCGCTGCTCGAGACCCCGATCGACCTCATCTCCACCGGACCGGACCGCGACGAGACCATCGTGCGCCGCCTGCCCTTCTGAACGCGCGGGCGGACGGGCGGACGGTGCGGTGACGGCGGCGCGATCATTCCCCGGCCAGGGTCGCGACCATGAGCGCCTTGATGGTGTGCATCCGGTTCTCGGCCTGGTCGAAGACGATGGAGGCCTCGGACTCGAACACGTCGTCCGTCACCTCCATCGCATCGAGGTCGAAGCGCTCGTGGATGGCGCGCCCGACCGCGGTCTCGAGGTCGTGAAAGGCGGGCAGGCAGTGCAGGAAGCGCACTTGGGGGTTGCCGGCCGCGTCCAGCACCGAGCGGTCGACCCGGTAGGGGCGGAGCAGCTCGATGCGCTCGCCCCAGAGGGCCTCGGGCTCGCCGAGCGACACCCACACGTCGGTGTAGACGAAGTCGCAGCCGGCGACCGCCCGGGCCACGTCCTCGCACACCTCGACCCGCCCGCCGGAGGCGGCGGCGGCGGCCTCGGCCGCCGCCCGCTGCGCCGCGTCCGGCCAGCACGCGCGCGGCGCGGCGAAGCGCGCGTCCACCCCCATCATCGCCGCCGCCGTCATGAGCGAGGCGGCGGTGTTGTTGGCGGCGTCGCCGAGGTAGGCGAGGCGCATCTCCCGGAACGGCCCTCCGTGGTGCTCGCGCATCGTCATCAAGTCGGCGAGCGCCTGGGTCGGGTGGTGCTCGTCGGTGAGGCCGTTCCACACCGGCACCCCGGCCGCGCGCGCCAGCGCCTCCACGCGCTCCTGCCCGTACCCCCGGTACTGGATGCCGTCGTAGAGCCGTCCGAGCACGCGCGCGGTGTCGCGGATCGACTCCTTCTCGCCGAGGTGCGAGCCGGACTCGTCGAGGCTGGTGACCCCGGCCCCCTGGTCGTCGGCCGCGACGTGGAACGCGCAGCGGGTGCGGGTGGAGCTCTTCTCGAAGATGAGCGCGATGCTGCGCCCTTCGAGGCGGCGGACCTCCGCGCCCTCGCGCTTCTCGCGCTTCAGCCGGGCGGCGAGGTCGAGCAGGTGGGAGAGCTCGCCGGGGGTGAGGTCGTCGATGCGCAGGAAGCTGCGCCCCTGGAGGTTCACGGACATCGAAGGGCGGGGCGGTTGCGGGAAGGGGGCGCGATGTTTAGCACAGTTCGCGCACGCCGCCAAGACGGGACGGCGGCGCGCGCGGGCGGCGCCGGCGTGCGCGGGCGCGGGGCGGTGGCAACGGTGCGTCCGGACGGGGGCCGCTCGCGGTGATCGATCTCGTCGCGCAGGCCTGGGCGTGGAGCGAGTCGCACCGGTGGGTGGTGTGGGCCGCCGCACTGGTGTCGCTCGGGAGCCTCGTGCTCTCCGGGTGGTTCGTGCGCATGGTGGTGCTGCGCCTGCCGCCCGACCACTACTCGCTGTCGCTCGGGACGCGGGCGGGTCCGCCGACCCGCCGGCGGGCGGGCCTCGGCCTCGTGTCCCGCGTCACGGGGGGCGCGATGGCCGTCGCGCGGAACGTGCTGGGCTGGGTGCTGGTGGTGGCCGGGCTTGCGATGCTGGCGCTGCCCGGCCAGGGCATCCTGTCGATCCTGGCGGGCCTGGTGCTGGTCGACTTCCCCGGCAAGCGCCGGCTGGAGCGCCGGCTGCTTGCGATCCGCGTGGTGCGCGAGGGCATGAACTGGCTGCGCCGGCGGGCCGGCCGCCCGCCGTTCGACTTTACTTGACTTTACATTCGGGAAGGACGGGAGCAAGACGCGCGCGCTATCGTCGCCCCCGACTCTTCACCACCGTCAAGGGGGATCGTGCGATGAACGGGAGCGGAACGGAGAACCGGGGCGGGGCCGGCAACGGCGGCGCGGGGCAGGGCGGCCGGCCGGCGGGGCGGCGGCGTTGGAAGATCGCGGCCGTGGCCGCCGCCGTGATCGTGGTCGTAGG
>CAZSPS010000331.1:0-1942 GCA_964608875.1 uncultured Ectothiorhodospiraceae bacterium | reverse complement strand
CCGCCGCATCGTCCAGGTCGATCGCGGTCGAGAGCACGCGGGGGCGGATGTCCTCGGGCACCGGGTTGAGGTCGTAGGCGGGCGCGAGCCGCCAACCGCCGGAACCGGCGTGGAGGAAGCCGTGGTTGCGCGGGTGGTCGTCCGTATTGGAGATGAGGACGCTGAACACGATCCGGCGCCAGAGCTGGATCAGGTCCTCCTTGGCGGCGGCGCCGTACCGGCGCAGCGCGTCGGCGATCTCCAGGTAGGAGCGGGTCTCGTGGTCGGCCGCGCCCAACATGCTCATGGCGGAGAGGAACGGGATGCGCTCGTCGCCGGCAGCGCGGTCGAAGCGGCGAAGGAGGACCACCGGCTTCCCGCCGGCCCGCTCCATCCGCCATGCCGGCACGCCGATGCCGGCCTTCTTCGCCAGGGACAAGGCAACGCCTTCCCACGACACCACGTCGATGTCGTCCTGCCCATGCGGGAACTTGGCCATCGCCAAACGGCCGTCACGGTCCCGGACGGACGCCTTGGGCCGCGCGCCGCCGAGGGACGAGCCCGGCGCGAGGAGGAGCCGCAGGTCCTCGTCGTCCTCTTCACCGTTCGCCAGACGTTCGGAGGCGGCGAGCAAGCGGGGCAGCTCGACCAGGGGCGGAATACGCATGGCGGCGTCGCCGGCGGGCGCGAGGAAGGGGCCTTGCGGCTCGGTCTTGAAGCGCAGGGCGCCCAGACGCGCCTCGTCGTTCACGAGGAGCAGGAAGTCCGTCTCGAACAGCGCGCGCGGCGGCCGGCCCTCCCGCTCGGCCCGGCGGCGCTCCGCCCGGCGGATCAGGACCCGCCCCCAGCGGTCGGGCGCGGAATCGCCGACGGCGCCGAAGAGCGCCCTCGGCGCAGGAGCGTGGAACGGCCCCGGCGCCAGCGCCAGCGCGGGCTCGAGGGCGAGGCGGTCGGGGTGCTCCAGCCAACCCGGGTCGTATTCGAAGGAGGCGCTCTCACGCCCCCTGCGGACGCGCGTCCAGAGGCGGCCGGCGAGGACGGGCGCCTCCCGAAGGCCGGCGTCGGCGTAGACGAGGATCTCGCGGTCCGTCACGCGCCCGCGCCTCCCTCGGGCTTGCGGCGGCGCGGGAGGCGGATCCGCTGCGGCAGCAGCTCGTCCGTCAGGTCGAGGCCGGTCTCGTCATGCCGGGGGTCGGCCAGATCGGACAGCCGGTCGGTCATGCCGAGCACGAAGAGCACGGTGGCGTAGACGCCGAGGCCGACCCCCGGCTCCCCCTTCTCGACCTTGTTGAGGGTCGTGCGGCTGATGAGCGCCCGCTCGGCCATGATGGCCGTCGGGATGCGCCGCCGCCGGCGCGCATCGCGGAGGTCCGCCCCCAGCTTCCGCAGCGCGCGGCGGGCCGGGATGGGCAGAGTCGCTTCGGACTTGGCTCCCATAACGTCCACCATCTCCAACGCTAATTGCCATAGCGTAAGCGATGGTGGACATTACCTCAAGCTACGGACCTCCTATCGAGCCGCAGGCCTCCTATCGAGCTGCGGACCTCGGCGTCCGGGAAGCTACAGCAGGTCGCGGACCTTCTCCGGCGGCCGTGCGATCAGCGCCCGCCCGCCCCGCAGGACGACCGGGCGCTGCATCAGCCTCGGGTGTGCGAGCAGCAGGCCGACCACCTCCTCCGCAGCGCCGTAGCCGTGCGCGTCGAGGCCGAGCTCCCGGAAGTGGCCGTCCTTGCGCACCAGCTCCCCCGGCGCGTCCGGGAGCAGCGCCACGATGCGCTCGAGCTCCTCGCGCGACGGAGGCGTCTTCAGGTACTCGACGACCTCCGGCTCCACCCCCGCCTCCTCGCGCAGGATGCCGAGCGCGCCGCGCGACTTGCTGCACGCGGGGTTGTGGTAGATGCGGATCGGACCGTCCATCGGGGCCAAACCTCCCTCGTCGTCATGCCGCACGCCGGGCCTGCGC
>CAZSPS010000330.1:0-1772 GCA_964608875.1 uncultured Ectothiorhodospiraceae bacterium | reverse complement strand
GCCACGCCCCCGCCACCACCACCGCCAGCCCGCCGAGCCCCGTCGCGACCTCCAGCACCACGCTCTGCAGCGTCAAGCTGCGGAAGAACGGAAGGCGCAGCTCGACGTGGCGCCGCGCGAGGGCCAGGAACTCGCGGCGGCGCTCCGCCACCCGCTCGAACGCGACGATCTCGCCGAGCCCCTGGATGGTATCGACCGCGTGCGCGTTGAGGTCGGCCAGCGCCTCGCGCGCCCGCGACCCGAGCGCGTCCACCCGGTGCCGCGCGAGGAACGGGCTCGCCGCCACCACGACGAGGAGCGGCGCGAGCACCGCCGCCATCGGCCACCCGAACCACAGCAGCACGCCCATCGCGGTGGCGGGCACGAGCACCGCGACGAAGCCGGGGGCGATGGTGTGGGCGAAGAAGTACTCGACCAGCTCCACGTCGTGCGTGGCCATCGCCACCAGGTCGCCCGAGCGCCGGCGGAGCAGCCACGCGGGCGCGAGCGCGTCGATCTTCCGGTAGAGGTCGATGCGCATGCGGGTCAGCATGCGGAACGCCATGTCGTGCGCCACCCACGACTCGAACCAGTGCAGCACCCCGGCCGCCGGCGCCGCCGCGCACAGCGCGTAGAGCCACGGGGTGAAGTCCCCGCCGCGCTTCAGGGCGGCGACCGCGAGCGCGCTCAGCACCCCGACCCCGATGAGCGCCGCCACCCGCGTCACGCCGAACCCGAAGGTGAGCGCGAGCCGCCCGCGCCAGGGGCCGGCGTAGCGGAGCAGCTCGCGGAACGCGCCGCGCCAGCCGAGGCCCTCGGCGCGCACGATCTCGCTGCTCCCCGCGGCCTCGCCCTCGCCGATGCCGATGCCGAGGCCGAGACCGCGGTCGCCGCCATCGCCCCCGCCCCCGAAGCTGGCGGCGGCGTCGAAGCCGGCGCCCGGGTCGAGGTCCTCGGGCGGCGGCCGTCCCGCGGGCGCGGCCAACTCTACGTCGTCCCCGCTCCGGCTCTCCTCCGCCTGGCCGCGCATCAGGCGGTAGTAGACGCCCCGCGCGCGCATCAGCTCCGCGTGGCGGCCCGACTCCACCACCTGCCCCGCGTCCAGGACCAGGATGCGGTCCGCCCCGATGACGCTCGACAGCCGGTGGGCGAAGATGAGCGTGGTGCGCCCCTGCATCAGGCGGTCGAGCGCCTCCTGGATGAGCGCCTCGTTGCCGGCATCGACCGCGCTCAACGCCTCGTCCAGCACCAGGATCGGCGCGTCGCGCAGGATCGCGCGCGCGATCGCCACCCGCTGGCGCTGCCCGCCCGAGAGCCGCACTCCGCGCTCCCCGACCACCGTGCGGTAGCCGTGCGGCAGACGCTCGATGAAGGCGTGCGCGTTGGCGGCGCGCGCCGCCGCCTCGAGCTCTTCGGGCGTCGCGTCCGGCTTGCCGAAACGCAGGTTGTCCTCCACCGTGCCGTGGAAGAGGAACGTGTCCTGGTTGACCACCGCGATGCGCCCGTGCACGTCGTGGGCGGAGAGCGCGCGCACGTCGCGCCCCCCGATCCGCACCGCGCCCGCGTCCGGGTCGTAGAGGCGCAGCAGCAGCCGGACGATCGACGTCTTGCCCGCGCCGCTCGCGCCGACGAAGCCCACCCGCTCCCCCGCCTCGATGCGGAAGCCGAGGCCGCGGTGGGCGGGCCGGCGGGCGCCCGGATAGGCGAAGTCCACCCCCTCGAACTCCACCGTCGGCTCGAGCGCGGGCGCGGACCGCGGAGCGGACCCCCCCGGCCCCGGCGCCGGCCCCGGC
>CAZSPS010000329.1:0-4532 GCA_964608875.1 uncultured Ectothiorhodospiraceae bacterium | reverse complement strand
CTCGACCAGGGAGACCTCGGGCAGCGCCTGCAGCCTGGTCTTGAGCGCCACGGCGTAGGCCTTCAAGGAGGCCGCGTCCATGGGGCCGCTCACCGCCAGCGACACCACGTCGTCGGTGCGCCCGCGCCGGCGCACCACCGGCGCCTCGGCGCGTTCGGGGAAGGTGTCGACCGCCCGCGCCTCGGTGCGCACGTCCGCGACGAAGCGCTCGAAGTCGTCCCCCTCGGCCATGCGCGCCACCACCCGGCCGATGCCCTCGCGCGCGTCGCAACGGATCTCCTCGACCCCGCTCACGTCGTCGAGCGCGTCCTCGAGGGGCGGGCACACCGCCGCCTCGACCTCGCGCGCGCTCGCCCCCGGATAGGCGACGGCGACCTCGGCTTCCTCGACGCTGAAATCCGGCAGGGTCTCGCGCTTTAGGTCCGGCAGCGCGGCGGCCCCCAAGGCGAGGAACAGCAGCATCAGCAGGTTCGCCGCGGTGGGGTGGGCGGCGAAGTAGCGGATGGCGCTCACCGTGCGCGCCCCGCCGTCGCCTCCGCCACCAGCGCCGCGAGCGCCTCGGGGTCGTCGACCGGGTCGAGCAGCATGCCCTCGATGGCGGGGAAGAGGTCGGAGACCACGATCCGCTCGCCGGCCTCGACTCCGCCCGCGAGCGCCAGGAACGCGGGCTGCGCCAGCGACACCTCGACCCGCCGGCGTGCGAGTCGGCCGTCGGCGGTCACGACGTAGACGGCGCCGCCGTGCACCGCGGTGCGCGGCGCCACGACGCTGGTGCGCGCGCGCCCGGTGAGCAGCACTTCGACGAACATGCCTTTGACCAGCGGCGGGCGCACCCCCGGCTGCGCCCGCCGGTAAGGCTCGTCCACCTCGACGATGACCGCCACGGTGCGGGTGCGCGGGTCGACGCGCGGGCCGATGCGGGCGAAGCGCGCCGGCCACACCGCGCCCGCCGCCTCGGGGTGGCGCACCGTGGCGCCGAGGCCGAGCAGCGCCGGCAGGTCCGGGGAGGCGATGTCCGCGCGCCACCGCTCGGCCGGGGGGATGAGCGCGCGCAGCCGCGAGACCGGCACCTGCGCCGCCACCTCCGCGCGCGCGATGCCGTCGGCCTCGGCGAGCACCTGCCCGCGGGCGGCGGCCTGCCCGAGCTCCACCCCGACCGCCGCGATGCGCGCCTCGAGCGGCAGCACCACCTCGGTGCGTTCGAGGTCGCGCTCGGCCGCGGCGATGAGCGCGCGAAGGCGCGCGCGCTCGGCTTCGAGGACGGCGCGTTCGGCCGGAACCCGATCGAGCGCGCCCGCTTGCGCCTGCACCCGCTGGCGCTGCGCGAGGGTGTCGCGCTCCTGGCGGTCGACCGCCGAGCCCGGCACGCCGCCCTGCGCCGCGAGCTGGCGCTGGCGTTCGAGCTCGGACACGGCGAGCGCGAGCGCCCGGCGCTCGATGCCGAGCGAGGCGCGGGTGTTGGCCTCGCGCACGGCGAGCTCGGCGAGGCGCGCCTCGGCGCCTTGGAGGTCCGCCGCCGCCCGCGCCCGCGCGAGGTCGTAGTCGGTGCGGTCGATGCGCAGCAGCACGCTGCCGGCGGGCAGGATCGCGCCCACCGCGAGCCGCTCGTGCACCTCGACGACCCGGCCGCCGACCTCGGCGATCGCCTGCCACGAGGCGCCCGGCTCGACGTTCCCGTAGCCGAGCGCGCGCGGCACCACCGCCACGGCCGGGGCCGCGATCGTGCGCACCGGCCGGGCGCTTTCGACGGGTTCGCCGTGCTCGGGCCCGGTGCGGGCGAGGAGGAGCCATGCGAAGACGGCGGCGCCGGCCGCGAGCGGCGCGAGCGCGAGCAGGCGGCGGGGCGCGTGCGGGGAAGCGGCCATGCCGGCCAGTATCCCCGATATCCCCGGCCGATGCCCGGCGTGCGCGCGCCTCCGCCGCCCCCCATCCGCGGGTCCGGAGGATGTAGACTGCCGGCGGCATGAGCCCCCGAACCCCGTCCCCGCGCCGCATCCTCGTCACGAGCGCGCTCCCCTACGCGAACGGCCCCATCCATATCGGCCACCTGGTCGAGTACGTCCAGGCCGACGTGTGGGTGCGGTTCCAGCGCATGCGCGGCGCGCAGTGCTACTTCGTGTGCGCGGACGACGCGCACGGCACCCCCATCATGCTCACCGCCGAGCGCGAGGGGGTGAGCCCCGAGGACCTCATCGAGCGGATCGGGGTGGAGCACCGCGCGGACTTCGCCGCCTTCCACGTCGCCTTCGACAACTACCACACCACCCACTCGCCCGAGAACCGCGAGTACTCCGAGCGCATCTACCGCCTGCTGCGCGACGGCGGGCACATCGCCGAGCGCACCATCCCCCGTCTCTACGACCCCGTGCGCGGCATGTTCCTGCCCGACCGCTATGTGCGGGGCGAGTGCCCGCGCTGCGGCGCGGCGGACCAGCTGGGGGACAGCTGCGAGCGTTGCGGCGCGACCTACGAGCCGGGCGAGCTCGGCAACCCGGTGTCCGCGGTATCCGGGGCGGCGCCCGAGTGGCGCGACTCAGAGCAGGTCTTCTTCCGTCTCGCCGGCTTCGAGGACGTGCTGCGCGCCTGGGTGCGCGAGACCTTCGCGCCGGCCGGGGAGGGGGGGCGCGAGCGCCCGCGGGTGCAGCCCGAGATCGCGAACAAGCTCGACGAGTGGTTCGGGGAGGGCCTCGCCGACTGGGACATCTCCCGCAACGAGCCCTACTTCGGCTTCGAAATCCCGGACCGCCCCGGCAAGTACTTCTACGTCTGGCTCGACGCGCCCATCGGCTACATGGCGAGCTTCGAGAACCTGTGCCGGCGGGTGCGGGCCGGGGAGGGCGGCGGCGGTGGCCCCGAGTTCGACGACTTCTGGGGGCGGGACAGCGGGGCGGAGCTCTACCACTTCATCGGCAAGGACATCGCCTACTTCCACACCCTGTTCTGGCCCGCCCTGCTGCACGGCGCGGGCTTCCGCAAGCCGAGTGCGGTCTTCTGCCACGGTTTCCTCACCGTCAACGGCGAGAAGATGTCGAAGCGCCGGGGCACCTTCGTGCAGGCCCGCACCTACGCCGAGCACCTCGACCCCGAGTACCTGCGCTACTACTTCGCGTGCAAGCTCGGCAACGGCATCGAGGACATGGACCTCAACCTCGAGGACTTCACCACCCGCGTCAACGCGGATCTGGTGGGCAAGGTGGTGAACATCGCCTCGCGCTGCGCGGGCTTCGTCGCCCGGCTCGCGGACGGGCGCCTCGCCGAGCGCATGGGGGCGCCGGAGCGGGCGCTGTTCGAGCGCTTCGCCGAGGCGCGCGGCGCGGTCGCCGAGTGCTACGAGTCGCGCGAGTACGGGCGGGCGATGCGCGAGACGATGGCGCTCGCCGACCTCGCCAACCGCTACATCGACGAGCGCAAGCCGTGGGTCGCGGCGCGCGACCCGGCGCGGGTGGAGGAAGCGCACGCGGCGTGCTCCGCCGGGCTGCAGCTGTTCCGGGTGCTGGCGGGGCTGCTGAAGCCGGTGCTGCCGGCGATGGCGGAGCGCGCCGAACGCTTCCTCGCCGTCCCGCCCCTCGCCTGGGACGACCTGGCGCGCCCGCTCCCCGGCGGGCACCGCATCGGCGCGTTCGAGCCGCTGATGAGCCGGGTGGACCCGGCGCGCGTGAACGCCATGGTGGAAGCCTCCCGCGAGGACTGACGGGGACGGGGCGGAGCGGGAGGGATGCGGCAGGAAGCGAAGGGAAGGACGGAGCGGGAAGGGAAGGAGAGGGGAGCCGAGTGGTGGAGCCGGAAGCGGTACGCGAGTTCTTCGCCCGCCTGGCGGCGGCGGACCCCGCGCCGTCCACGGAGCTCGAATACGGCAACGCATTCCAGTTGCTGGTGGCGGTGATCCTCTCCGCGCAGGCGACCGACAAGAGCGTCAACGCCGCCACCCCCGCCCTCTTCGCCGCCGCCCCCACGCCGTGCGCGATGGCCCGGCTGGGGGAGGACGGGGTGCGCGCGCACATCCGCACCATCGGGCTCTTCAACAGCAAGGCCCGCAACCTGGTGCGCACCTGCGAGGCGCTCGAAGAGCGGCACGCGGGCGAGGTGCCGCGCACCCGGGAAGCGCTCGAAGCGCTGCCCGGGGTCGGGCGCAAGACGGCGAACGTAGTCCTCAACACCGCGTTCGGCGAGGAGACGATCGCGGTCGACACCCACATCTTCCGCGTCTCGAACCGCACCGGCCTCGCCCCCGGCCGCAACGTGCGCGAGGTCGAGGACCGGCTGCTGGAGGCGGCGCCGCCCGAATACCGCCGCCACGCCCACCACTGGCTCATCCTGCACGGGCGCTACACGTGCACCGCGCGGCGCCCGCGCTGCGGCGAATGCCGGGTCTCCGACCTCTGCGCCTGGTACGCGGCCGAGCAGGCCGCCCGCCCGGAGTAGGGTGTGCTACGATGCTCCGATTGGGCCGGAAGCCCGAGCGAAAAATCCCGAGCAACGCAACGAAGAGGAGTCGCCGGCATGAGAGACGCGAGCAGGAACGATGCTACCCC
>CAZSPS010000328.1:0-3020 GCA_964608875.1 uncultured Ectothiorhodospiraceae bacterium | reverse complement strand
GACCCACTCCGACACCCTGGTGGGCGCGCTGTCGGATGCGCCGGAAAGCGTCGTGGTGTGCGAAAAGCACCACGGCCAGACCAGCATGCGCCGCCTGGAGAAGACGGAACTTTCCGACTGGCTCGAGCGCTACAACCTGGGTGCGCTATGGAGCAAGGGAGAGCTGGGGGGTAACCGCTGGTGAACGTCGACGATGCGCGGAAGGGGAATGCGCAATGAAAGAAGAGCGCCGCCCGGGGTGAGCGGGTTTCGGGGGTTTGGGGCGGCGGGGGCGGTCGAGTTCCTGCGGGAGTTGCAGGGGCACAACGAACGCGCGTGGTTCGCCGCCAACCGGGAGCGCTACGAGGAGTGCGTGCGCGAGCCCGCGCGCGCCTTCATCCGCGCCATGGCGCCCGCGCTCGCCGCCATCTCCCCGCACTTCCGGGCGGACGACCGCAAGACGGGCGGGTCGCTCATGCGCGTCCACCGCGATACGCGCTTCTCGCCCGACAAGACCCCGTACAAGACCAACGTCGGCATCCAGTTCCGCCACGCCCTGGGGCGCGACGTCCACGCGCCGGGGTTCTACGTCCACCTGGAGCCCGCGGGCGCGTTCCTGGGGGCCGGGGTGTGGCGCCCGGATCCGGGCGCGCTCCGCATGGTGCGGGCGCGGATCGACGAGGAGCCGGAGCTGTGGCGGCGGGTGCGGGACGAGGCGGAGTTCGCGCGCCGCTACGAGCTCGGGGGAGAGCGCCTGAAGTCGATGCCGCGCGGCTTCCCGAAGGACCACCCGCTGGCCGGGGACCTGCGGCGCAAGGACTTCATCGCCATCCACCGGCCACCGCCCGGCCGGGCGCTCGGCCCCGGCTTCGTGGACCTGGCGGCGGAGCGCATGCGCGCGGCGAGCGGCTTCGTCCGCTTCCTGTGCGAATCGCTCGACGTGCCGTTCTGAACCGGCCACGGCCCCGGCGCGGTGCGGCGCGACGCGGCACGCCTGACGGAACGAGCGCGCGCCGTGCGATGATCGCGGCGGCCGGGCCGCACGGGCCGGGGGGTCGGGCGTCCGGACGCCGGGCCACTTCTCACTGCACCGCACCCGTGTCACCGAGGAAAGAACGTCATCCACCGCGCCGCGCCGAGACCGTCCACATGACCGCCCACCAACATACCGCCTCCGCACTCCCTGCGGCCTCTGTCGCCGGCGCTGCCGGCGCTTCCTCCGCTTCCAGCGCCGCAGCCCCGGCTTCCGCAGCCGCCGAGCGGTTGAGTGCGCTTGCGCTGCGCTTCTCCGGGATGGAGGGCATCGGCGTCTCGTTCGAGTTCTTCCCGCCGAAGACGGAAGAGATGGAGAAGACGCTCTGGCGCTCGATCCTGCGGCTCGCGCCGCTCGCGCCGCGCTTCGTCTCCGTCACCTACGGGGCGGGGGGCGGGACCCGGCACCGCACCCACGCCACCGTGCGCCGGCTCCTGGAGGAGACGGCGCTGACCCCTGCGGCGCACCTCACCTGCGTCGGCGCGTCGCGCGAGGAGGTGGACGAGGTGGCGCGCGCGTACTACGAGGCCGGGGTGCGGCACATCGTGGCGCTGCGCGGCGACCCGCCGGACGCGGAGGCCGGGTCCGGGGCCGGCTACGCGCCGCATCCGCGCGGGTACCCGCACGCCGTGGACCTGGTGAAGGGGCTGCGCCGGGTGGCGGACTTCGACATCTCGGTGGCCGCCTACCCCGAGACGCACCCCGAGGCGCCGAGTCCCGAGTTCGACCTCGACAACTTCAAGCGCAAGATCGACGCGGGCGCGAGCCGCGGCATCACGCAGTTCTTCTTCGACGTGGAGCCGTTCCTGCGGTTCCGCGACCGGGTGCGGCGCGCCGGCATCGAGGCCCCGCTCATCCCGGGCATCCTGCCGGTGACCCAATACGCCCAGGTCGCCCGCTTCGCCCGGATGTGCGGGGCGTCGGTTCCGGGCTGGCTGGCGCGGCTGTTCGAATCGCTCGAGGACGACCCCGAGGCGCGCAAGCTGGTCGCGGCGATGGTGGCGGGAGAGCAGTGCCGCATCCTCGCCGCCGAGGGCGTCTCGGACTTCCACTTCTACACGCTGAACCGCGCCGACCTCACCTTCGCGATCTGCCACATGCTGGGGCTGCGGGCCGCGCCCGGCGGCTCCGGGCGCAGGGACGGGGACGGCGGCCGGCGCCCGTGAAGACCTTCGACACGGTGGTGGCCGGCGCCGGCATCGTGGGCGCGGGCGCCGCGTTCGCGCTCGCACGGGCCGGATGCCGGGTGGCGCTCCTCGACCCCGGCACGGGCATGACGAGCGGGGCGAGCTTCGCCTGGATCAACGCGACGGCGAAGACGGACCAGGAGGACTACCACCGCCTGAACGCGGCGGGCGCCGAGCACTACCGCGCGCTCGCCCGCGAGTTCGGCGAGGAGCGGGTCGGCCTCTTCCCCACCGGCATGATCGCCTGGGCCGACCCGGACGACGAGGCGCGGCGCGCGGAGTTGCGCGCACAGCAGGCGCGGCTGCGGGAGTGGGGCTATCCGGTCGCGCCGGTCGACGAAGCGGGGCTCCGCGCCCTCGAGCCGCACGTCGCCTTCCGCCCCGGCGCCGAGGGCTTCCTCGCCTACGGCGATGCGTGGCTCGAGGCGCCGCGCGCCATCGGCCTCTTCCGCGAGGAGGTCCTGGCCCGGGGAGGCGCGGTGCGGACGGGAGTGCGGGTGACCGGCCTCGTGCGGGACGCGGGCGGCGCGGTGCGCGGCGTCCGGATCGGCGGCGCGGCCCACGAAGCCGACGGAGCGGATGGAGCGGATGGAGCGGATGGAACCATCGCCGCCGCCACCGTGGTGCTCGCGGCCGGGGCGGACACCGAGCGCTGCCTGCGCACGTGGCTGCGGCCGGAGGAGCTCGGGAACCGCCCGTTCCTCGCGCGCCAGCCCGGCCTGCTGGTGGACACGCCCGCCCGCGCGTCGTTCCGGCTCGTGCGCCACGTGCTCTACAGCGGCGACAACGCCCTCCACCTCCGCCCCACCCCGGAGGGCGGC
>CAZSPS010000327.1:0-1904 GCA_964608875.1 uncultured Ectothiorhodospiraceae bacterium | reverse complement strand
CGATCCGCAACGTCGAGCCGCTGCGCACGGTGTCGATCGCGGCGCCCGCGACGGCGACGGTGGACGAGGGCGAGGGCCTCACGTTCCCGGTGACCCTTTCGAGACCGAGCGACCGGACGCTCACCATCCTCTACACCATCGGCGGCACGGTGGCGGCCTCGGACTACACGGACGCGGGCGGCGGCGCGCTGACCCTCGCGCCCGGCGCGACCTCCGGGGAGATCGTCGTGGCGACGCTGTGGGACGGCGAGAGCGAGGAGAACGAGACGCTGACGGTCACGCTCGCCTCCCTCTCTCCGGCCCGCATCGCGCGCATCGGCAGCGCGAACTCGGCCGAGGGCACAGTCCGCAACAGCGGCCGGCCGGTGGTATGGGTGGACCTGCCGTCCGAGGTCTCCAGGGAACCCGGGGGCCTCCCGTATTCCTTCAGGACGCATCCGGGAACCCCGCACGTTGGCATCAAGGTGCATTTCACGTACAGGGCAGGGTCGAGAACTTCGAGTGACGAAGCACTCATTCGGAACGGCACGGACGTGAGAAACGGGGCTTTCCTCGGCTCCCGACTCGGGATCTGGGATCCTTTCGACGATATCGAGTACACGCTCACCATCCAGGAGGCCGCCGGCCGCCCCGACACGCGCAATTACATCGTGCACCCGACGCGCGGAAGCGCGACCGTGATCGCCCGCAGCGTCAACCCGGACAGCCGGCCGGCCGTCTGGGTCGACGACGCGGAGGCCGTCGCCGAAGGCGGGGAGCTCGTCTTCCCGGTACGGATGACCGCACAGGTTGCCGAGCCGTTGACGGTCTCGTACACGGTCGCCGATGGCACGGCCACGGCCGGAGAGGACTGGACGGGCGCGGCGAGCGGCACGCTGACCCTCCTGGCGCGCGAGACCTCCGGCGAGATCCGCGTGGCGACGCTGGACGACGATCTGGACGAAGCGGACGAGACGGTGCAGGTGAGGCTCACGGGGGTCGCGCCGGGCACGTCCGCGCATCTCGGTACGAGGTCGGCCGAGGGCGCGATCCGCGACGACGACGGGCCGCGGCCCGTGGTGTCGCTCGGGGAACCCGCGGCGGACGCGGACGAGGGCGGGGAGCTGGTGTTCCCGGTGCGGCTCGACCTCGCGGCCGAGCGGGCGCTCGCCATCGCCTACACGCTGGGCGGCACCGCTGCGGCCGGCGACGACTACACGGACGCGGGCGGCGGCGTGCTGACCATCCCGGCCGGCGATACGACCGGCGCCATCCGCCTGGCGGTCCTGGACGACGACACAGACGAGCCGGACGAGACGGTGCAGCTGACCCTGACGGGCATCGTCCCGGCCGGCGCCGCGTCGCTCGGCGCGGCGTCGGCGGCGGGCGCCATCCTCGACGGCGACCTGCCCGAGCTGACGGTGGCGGCGTCGGCGGCGAGCGTGACGGAAGGCGGGGACGCGGTGTTCGTGCTGACGCGGGCGGGCCACCTGGCGGAGGCGCTCGCAGTCCCGGTCGCGGTGGCGGACCCGGGCGCGGCGCTGGCGGAGGCGGCGCCCGCCACCGCCGCCTTCGCCGCCGATGCCGCCACCGCCACCTTGCGGCTCGCGACGGAGGACGACGCCCTCGACGAAGCCGCCGCGCTCGTGACCCTGACCCTGCAGGCCGGCGACGGCTGGGACGTGGGCGACCCGTCCGAGGCCGCAGTGACGGTGGCGGACGACGACCTGCCGCTGGTGACGGTGGCGGCGGCGGCGCCGCAGGTCGCGGAAGGCGCGGCCGCAGAGTTTGTGCTGACGCGCGAAGGCGTACTGGCGGAGGCGCTCACGGTCGCGCTCGAGGTGGCGGACCCGGGCGCGGTGCTGGCGGACGCCGCAGGCGCGCCCGCCGCCGCGACCTTCGCCGCCGGCTCCGGCACGGCCACC
>CAZSPS010000326.1:0-6840 GCA_964608875.1 uncultured Ectothiorhodospiraceae bacterium | reverse complement strand
CCAGACGACCAGGGTCGCCCCCGGCGGGAGCGGGTACACCGGACCCCACAGGTTGATCTGGGACATCAGGTTCGAGCCCCAGGTGTCGCGGTGCGGGGGCAGGTCGCGTATCCGCCGGTCGGCGTGCGACTCGCCGCTCGGTTGCAGGCGCAGGATGAGGCGGTCGGCATAGGTCGAGCCGGGGTCGAGGCCGAGCGCCTCCAGCACCTCGCGGAACGCGCGCCCGGCCGCCTCGTCGCGCAGGAAGGAGCGCCGGAGCCCGGCGCCCCGCTCCCGGAACTCGCCGGGTTCGAGCGCGGCCTGGGCGTCGGGCGGGGGGTGGGGGGCGAACGCCGCCTCCGCCATCGCGCGCGCGCGCCCGGCGAGGGCCAGCATCGCGGGCAGCTGGCGGAACACCAGCAGCTCGCCCCCGAACAGGCGCTCCCGGTCGAGGGGCGGCCGGCAGTCGGCGAGATTGCGGCCCGTCACCGCCGACGCCAGCCCGCCGGCCGGCTGGCCGGCCGCGCTATACCGCCGCGTCTTCGCCGCGCGCGTGCACCCGCTCGCGCGCACTCGGGTTGGCGGAAGGCCGGAAGGGAATGCCGCACACCTCGGCCCGGTCCGGCTTGCCCGGCTCGCTCGCGTACTCGTCCGGCAGCCACACCTTGAGCTCCGTGCCGCTCTTCGCCTTCGCCACCGGCACGTAGCCCATCGCGATGTTGGTGCCCAGCTCCGGCGAGTACCACGGCGAGGTGAGGTAGCCGATGGGGTCGCCGCCGTCCGCGTCCGACACCAGCCAGAAGTCGGGCGCGTAGTCGTCGATCGGCTTCCCGCCCAGGGTGAGGCCCGTCAGGATCATGGAGAACGGGGGCCGCCCCGCCTCCACCTGCTCGCGCATTTTCTCCAGCGCCGCCCGTCCGACGTAGTCGGCCTCCTTCTTGCGCGGCACCTGGTAGGCGAGGTTGCACTGGAACGGCACCGTCTCGTGGTCCAGGTCCTGCCCCCAGGACAGGATGCCGGCCTGGATGCGGCGCTGGTGGCCCGGCGCGATCACCATCAGCTGGTGCGCCTTGCCCGCCTCGAGCACCGCGTTCCACATCTTCTCCGCGTGCAGCGTGGCGTCGCGCAGGTAGATCTCGTAGCCCTCCTCGCCCGAGAAGCCGGACTGGGAGATGACCACCGGGCAGCCCCCGATCTCGGCCTCCATCATGCCGTAGTAGGGGATGCCGCGGACCTCGTCCCCCACCAGGTCGGCCATCAGCGCCAGCGACTTCGGACCCTGGATCTGCACCGGGCAGACGTCGATCTCGTCGATCTCCACGTCCATTTGCTTGCCGACGTTGACCCCTTGCAGCCAGAACAGCACGTCGGAGTCCGAGAGCGAGAACCAGAACTCGTCGCGCGCGAGGCGAAGGAGCACCGGATCGTTCAGGATGCCGCCCCGCTCGTTGCACAGGATGACGTACTTCCCGTGCATCGGCTCAATGCGCGTCGCGTCGCGGGTGATGACGTAGTTCACGAACCGCTCCGCGTCCGGCCCCTTCACGCGGATCTGGCGCTCCACCGCCACGTTCCACATGGTGACGTGCTTCGTCAGCGCCTCGTACTCCTCCGCGGTCCCGCTCCCGCCGTCCGCGGGCCGCACGTAGCCCCGCGGGTGGTAGACGCGGTTGTACACCGTCGCCCGCCAGCAGCCCGCCTCGTGGGAGAGGTGCCAGTACGGCGACTTGCGCACGCGGGTCGAGATGAGGAGCTCCGTCGGCGTGCGCCCGCTCTGACGGAGGTTGATGGGGACGATGCGGTCGGATTGGTCGACGCTTTGCGGCTGGCGGATCATGGCATTCCTCGAAACGTCCGGGGCCTGGGGTGGATGGCGGGCGCGACCGTAGCGAAATCGCATCCCCGCAAATGCTCCGAAAGCGACACGGATCCGTCGCCCGCGGTCATGTCGCCGCGTTCCGGTCCGGCTTCGTGCGATCATGCCCGGAGCGTGCGGCCGTGCGGCCGGATGCGGGCAGACGACGGGGCGGGGCGGCGAGATGAACGCGACGAGAGGCGGAGAGGAGGCGGCCCGGACCGCCGGCAACCACGAGCGGCTGACGGACCTGCTCGAACGCGGCGCCGCCGCCGGCCTTCGCCGGGCGCTCGGCGCGCTGCACCCGGCCGAGGTCGCCGACTGGTTCGAGTCGCTCCCCGCCCGCTTCCGCGACGCGGCCTGGAGCTGTATCGACCCCGCGCACCGCCCCGCCGTGCTCGCCGAGATCGAGGACGCGGTGCGGGCGGGGCCGCTGCGCGCGATGCGGGCCGACGAGCTGGCCGCCCTCGCCGCCGACCTCGACGAGGACGACGTCGTCGACATCCTCCAGGAGCTGCCCGAGGAGGTGGTGGACGACGTCATGGAGGCGATGGCGGCCCAGGACCGCGAGCGCCTCTCGCGCGCGCTCGCCTATCCCGAGGACAGCGCCGGCGGCCTCATGAACCGCGACACGATCAGCGTGCGCGCGGACGTGACGGTGGAGGCCGTGCAGCGCTACCTGCGCCGGCTGGGCGCCATCCCGCCCGCCACCAACCGCCTGATGGTGGTGGACCGCGACGGCCGTTTGCGGGGCACGATCCGGCTCGCCGACCTCCTCACCCGCGCCACGGACGAGACGGTCGGGAGCTTCGTGCTCGACGACGTCGCCCCCATCGCGGCCGACCTGTCCGCGAGCGAGGTGTCGAAGCTGTTCGAGCGGCGCGACTACATCTCCGCCCCGGTGGTGGACGGCGGCGGGCGGCTGCTCGGACGCATCACGGTGGACGACGTGGTGGACGTCATCCGGGACGAGGAGGAGCGCTCCTTCATGCAGATGGCGGGGCTCGACGAGGAGGACGACCTGTTCGGCCCCGTGGGCGCCGCGGCCCGGCGGCGCCTCGTGTGGCTCGGCGCGAACCTCGCCACCGCCCTGCTCGCGGCCTGGGTCATCGGGCGCTTCGAAGAGACCATCGGGAAGCTGGTGGCGCTCGCGGTGCTGATGCCGGTGGTGGCGAGCATGGGCGGGATCGCGGGCACCCAGACCCTCACGCTCGCCATCCGCGGCATCGCGCTCGGCCAGCTCGGCCTGCACAACGTGCGCGCCCTGCTCGGCAAGGAGCTGGTGGTGGGGGCCGTCAACGCGCTGGTGTGGGCGGCGGTGGTGGCGGCCATCGCCGCCGTGTGGTTCGGGGACCCGGGGCTCGGGCTGGTGGCGGCGGCGGCGCTGGTGCTGAACGCGGTGGTCGCGGCCGTGGCCGGCGCGTCCCTGCCGCTGGTCCTGCGCCGGCTGTCCGTGGACCCGGCGCTCGCGGGCGGGGTGGTGCTGACCACCATCACCGACGTGGTGGGGTTCGCCTCGATCCTCGGGCTCGGCGCCCTCTTGCTGGTCTGAGCACGCGCCCCGCGCACCCCGTCCGCCCGCTCGCCGCCCGCCGTCCTCCGGCCCGATGCAGGGGGCCCGGATACCGGCTATCATCGCCCCGCCTCCCGGAGCGGCGTCGGACATGGCGGACTCACCCACCCTCGTGCTCGTGGACGGCTCGTCGTACCTCTTCCGGGCGTTCCACGCGATGCCGTCGCTCACCAACTCCGAAGGGTCGCCGACGGGCGCGATCTTCGGCGTGGTCAACATGTTGCGCCGGCTGCGGGCCGACCATCCGAGCGAAGGCTTCGCGGTCGTCTTCGACGCGCCCGGCAAGACCTTCCGCGACGAGTGGTATCCGGAGTACAAGGCGAACCGCCCGCCCATGCCGGACGAGCTGCGCGCGCAGATCGAGCCGCTCCACCGGCTCATCCGCGCCTTGGGCCTGCCGCTCCTCGCCGTCCCCGGAGTGGAGGCGGACGACGTCATCGGCACGCTCGCCGAGCGCGCGCGCGGCAGCGGCTATCGGGTGGTGATCTCCACCACCGACAAGGACTTGGCGCAGCTCGTGGACGAGCGGGTGGCGCTCGTCAACACCATGGACGGGACCGTGCTGGACGAGGCCGGGGTGAAGGCCAAGTTCGGGGTGCCGCCGGAGCGCATGGTGGACTACCTGACCCTGGTCGGCGATTCCGTGGACAACGTTCCGGGGGTGGCCAAGGTCGGGCCCAAGACGGCCGTCAAGTGGCTCGACGCCTACGGCTCGCTCGACGCGCTGTGCGCCGCCGCGGGCGGGATCGGGGGCAAGATCGGCGAGAACCTGCGGGCGTTCATCGCGCCGGACGGCGCGGCCGAGAGTGCGATGGACCTCTCCCGGCGGCTCGTCACCATCCGCCGCGACGTGGCGCTCGACGAGGCCCCGGACGAGCTCCGCCCCGGCCCCGCCGACTCGGGCACCCTCGAAGCGCTCTACCGCCGACTCGAGTTCCGTTCCTGGCTGCGCGAGCTGCTCGGAGACGCGGACGGCGCAGTTGCCGCGGCCGCCGGTGCCGGCGGCGCGGCGTCCGCCGTCGAGACCGCCTACGAGACCGTGCTCGACGAGGACGCCTTCGAGCGCTGGATGGAGCGGCTCGCCGCCGCCGACCTCTTCGCCTTCGACACCGAGACCACGAGCCTCGACTACATGGACGCGCGCGTGGTCGGCGTGTCGTTCTCGGCCGCGCCCGGCGAGGCCGCCTACGTGCCCTTCGGGCACCGCTACCCCGGCGCGCCGGAGCAGCTCGGCGAGGAGCGGGTGCTCGGCGCGCTCCGCCCCCTGCTCGAAGACCCGCGCCGGGCCAAGGTCGCCCACAACCTCAAGTACGACATGAGCGTGCTCGCGAACCACGGCATCGCGGTGGCCGCGTCCGCCGCCGGCGCCCACGACACGATGCTCGCCTCCTACGCGTTCAACAGCACCGCGAGCCGCCACGACATGGACTCGCTCGCGCTCAAGTACCTGGGCGTCAAGACCCGGACCTACGAGGAGGTCGCGGGCAAGGGCGCGAAGCAACTCACCTTCGACCAGGTGGACCTGGAGGTGGCCGGCCCCTACGCGGCGGAGGATGCGGACGTGACGCTGCGCCTGCACCGCTTCTTCGCCCCGCAGCTGGCGTCGGACCCGGGCCGCGGGCGCGAGCGGGTGTACCGGGAGATCGAGATGCCGCTGGTCGCGGTGCTGTCGGCGATGGAGCGGCGCGGAGTGCAGGTGGACGTGGCGCAGCTGCGGGCGCTCAGCGGCGAGCTCGCGGGGCTGATCGATGCGCTCGAGCGCGAGGCCTACGCCGAGGCCGGCGGGCGGCCCTTCAACCTGCAATCGCCGCGGCAGATCCAGGCGCTCCTGTTCGGCGAGGACGGCCTCGGCCTGCCGGTGCATACCAAGACCCCGACCGGGCAGCCGTCGACCGCGGACTCCGTGCTCCAGGAGCTCGCCGAAGAGCACGCCCTGCCCCGCCTCATCCTCGACCACCGCTCGCTGTCGAAGCTCCGCTCCACCTACACCGTGGCCCTTTGCGAGAGCGTGAACGCGGCCACGGGGCGGGTGCACACGAGCTACCACCAGGCCGTGGCCTCCACCGGGCGCCTGTCCTCGTCGAACCCGAACCTCCAGAACATCCCGGTGCGCACGGCCGAGGGGCGGCGCATCCGCCGGGCGTTCGTGGCCCCGCCCGGCTTCCGGCTGCTGGCCGCGGACTACTCCCAGATCGAGCTCCGCATCATGGCCCACCTGTCGGGAGACGAGGGGCTCCTCGGCGCGTTCGCGGCCGGGCGCGACATCCACCGGGCGACGGCGGCGGAGGTGGCGGGGGTCGGCGAAGCGGAGGTGGACGGCGAGCTGCGCCGGCGCGCGAAGGCCGTCAACTTCGGGCTCATCTACGGCATGTCCGCGTTCGGGCTCGCGCGTCAGCTCGGCATCGAGCGCACGGAGGCGCAGGACTACATCGACCGCTACTTCGAGCGCTATCCGCGGGTGCGGGGCTACATGGAGGAGACCCGCCAGCGCGCGCGCGAGCGGGGCTACGTGGAGACGGTGTTCGGGCGCCGGCTGCACGTGCCGGACATCGCCTCGCGCAACGGGCAGCGCCGCCAGTACGCCGAGCGCACCGCGATCAACGCCCCGATGCAGGGGACGGCCGCGGACGTCATCAAGCGCGCGATGGCCTCGCTGCACGAATGGACGGCGGAGCGCGAGGACACGGTGCGGATGATCATGCAGGTGCACGACGAGCTGGTGTTCGAGGTCGCGGAGAGCGCGCTCGACGAGGCCGCGGCCGTCATCTCCGAGCGCATGGCGCGGGCGGCCGACGAGCTCTCGGAGCGGATGCGGGCCGAGCGCCTGCGGGTGCCGCTCGAGGTCGAGATCGGGAGCGGCGCGAACTGGGACGAGGCCCACTGAGCGATGCTGCTCATCCCCGCCATCGACATCCGGGACGGCAAGTGCGTGCGCCTTCGCCAGGGCCGCATGGACGAGGTGACGGTGTTCGAGGACGACCCCCGCGACGCCGCCCGGCGCTGGGTGGAGGCCGGCGCGCGCCGCCTGCACCTGGTCGACCTCGACGGCGCGGTCGAGGGGGCGCCGCGCAACGCCGGGGCCATCCAGGCCGTGGTGGCGGACTTCCCGGACGTGGACGTGCAGGTGGGCGGCGGCATCCGCGACGAGGACACCATCGAAGGCTATCTCGCGACCGGGGTGCGCTACGTCATCCTCGGCACGCGCGCGGTGACCACCCCCGGCTTCGTGGCCGACGCGTGCGTCGAGTTCCCCGGGCACGTCATCGCCGCCCTCGATGCGCGCGACGGCCGTGCGGCGGTGGACGGATGGTCGAAGCTCACCCGGATCGGCGTCGTCGAGCTCGCGCGGCGGGTCGAGGAGAGCGGGGTGGAGGCCATCATCCACACCGACATCGGGCGCGACGGGATGCTGGAGGGGGTGAACGTGGAGGCC
>CAZSPS010000325.1:0-3574 GCA_964608875.1 uncultured Ectothiorhodospiraceae bacterium | reverse complement strand
CATCCCGGCTCGCCGCGGCAGGAGGGCCGTCCGCGGCGGTGGGGAGGTCCCCGGTCCCGGAGGCGGCCTGCGGAGCGGCGGCAGGGGCATCCGCCCCGCCACGCCCTTCGACGGCCCCGGTAGGCGGCTCGGCCGGGCTTTCGGCGACGGGCCCGGCCGGCCGGGTCTCGCCGCTGCCGCCCCACTGCTCCCACCACCACAGCGCGCTCAGGCTGATGAGGAACCCGACCACCGCCAGGGTCCCGAAGATGAGGCCGAGCGACGTCTGCCGGGCCGGACCCGGGGCCCGTAACGGCGGCGGCGTGATCTTCCCCTCGTCGTACTCTTCGAGGATCGGGCCCGGGTCGATCCCGAGGAGCCGCGCGTAGTTGTTCAGGTAGCCGCGGACGAAGACCGGCCCGGGGAACCCCTCGAAGCGTCCGTCTTCCAGCATCTCGATGTTGTCGCGGGAGAGCCGCAGCCGGTCCGCGACCTCCGGCACGGAGTGTCCGGCCTTCTCCCTCGCCTCGCGCAGCGCGTTGCCGATGTTCCGGGAGACGTTCTCTTGCTCGGGAATGGGGTCGGGGACGGACATCGCACTGCCTTCCTGTCTGTCTGTCTCGTCTATCGGGCCGACGGGAGGCTCGCCGCCGGGAGGCCGGGGTAGCCGCCCGCCGGGCCGCTCCGCCGCCGGTGCCGCGCCGCGCGGGCGGTGATCGCCCCCGCGAGCTGCCCGCAGGCCGCGTCGATGTCCTCGCCCCGCGGGCGGCGGGTGACGGTCACGATCCCGGCCTCGACGAGGCGCGCCCGGAAGTCGTCGATCACCTCCGCCGGCGAGCGCCGGAAGGGGGCGCCGGGGAAGGGGTTGAACGGGATGAGGTTGACCTTCGAGGGCAGGGGCCGCAGCAGCGCGGCGAGCGCCCGCGCATGGGCGGGCGAGTCGTTCACCCCGTCGAGCATGACGTACTCGAACGTGATCTTCTGCCGGGGGTTGGCGTCCACGTAGCGCCGGCACGCGGCCAGCAACTCCGCGATGGGGTACTTGCGGTTGAGGGGCACCAGGCGGTCGCGCAGCCGGTCGTCGGGGGCGTGCAGGGAGACCGCGAGGCTCACCGGGGCGCGGCCGGCGAGGCGGTCGATCCCCGGCGCCAGCCCCGCCGTGCTCAGGGTCACCCGGCGCCGGGCGATGCCGTAGGCCAAGTCTTCCACCATCAGGTCGATGGCCTCGGCGACCGCATCGAAGTTGAGCAGGGGCTCGCCCATGCCCATCAGCACCACGTTGGTCACGGTGCGCTCGAGCTCGCGCCGGGCGAGCCAGAGCTGGCCCACGATCTCGGCCGCCGAGAGGTTGCGGCCGAAGCCCTGGCGCGCGGTGGCGCAGAACGCGCAGTCGAGCGGGCAGCCGGCCTGGGACGAGATGCACAGGGTGCCGCGCTCGCCCTCGGGGATGAACACCGTCTCGATACAGTTGCCGGCATCCACCCGCAGCAGCCACTTGCGGGTGCCGTCGGCGGAGGTGCTGCGGGCCTCGACCGCGGGCGCGCGGACCTCGGCGGCCTCCGCCAGGCGGCCCCGGAGGGCGAGGCCGAGGTCGGTCATCCCCTCGAACCCGCCCATGCCGCGGGCGTGCACCCACCTGAGGGCCTGGCGCGCCCGGAACGGCCGCTCGCCCATGCCTTCGAAGAAGGCCTCGAGGGCGGGGCGTGCGAGCCCCAGCAGGTTCGTGCGCGCTCCGGCGCGCACCGCGGCTGCGGCAGGCGCCGCCGCACCCGCCGCCGCTCGCATGTCGGTGGCGGCGGCCGGGGTCATCTGGTGCGCGGACAGATCTCGTCCGGCCGGAAGAAGAACGCGATCTCCCTCGCCGCGGAGTCCGGCCCGTCGGAGCCGTGCACCGCGTTCTCTTCGATGGAGCCGGCGAAGTCCGCGCGGATGGTGCCGGGGTCCGCTTCGGCCGGATTCGTCGCTCCCATGACCTCGCGGTTGCGGGCGATGGCGCCCTCGCCCTCCAGCACCTGCACCAGGATGGGGCCCGAGGTCATGAACTCGACCAGGCTCGCGTAGAAGGGCCGCTCGCGGTGCTCGGCGTAGAACGCCTGCGCCTGCTCTTCGGTCGCGTGCAGCATGCGCGCGGCGACGATGCGCAGCCCCGCCTCCTCGAGCCGCGCGCAGACGGCGCCGATGCGGTTGGCCGACACCGCGTCGGGCTTGACGATGGAAAGCGTGCGTTCGAGGGCCATGCGCGGCGGTTCCTGTCCGGAGAAGCGGTCCTGCCGGCGCCCGCACCGCCGCCGCCGCCGGTAGTGCGGCGCGGCGCCCGTTCGCCGGGGCGGACGATTCTAGCAGGGACGGGCGCCCTACTGGACGCCGAAGCTCTCGCCGCAGCCGCACTCGTACTTGACGTTGGGGTTGCGGAAGACGAAGCCCTCGTTCAACCCCTCGCGCGCCACGTCCACTTCGGTGCCGTCGAGCATCGGCAGGCTCGCCCGGTCGACGACCACGGACACCCCCAGGCTCTCGCCGACCTCGTCCGACTCCCCGATCACCTCCGCCACCCCGGCGGTGTAGGCGTAGCCGGAGCACCCGCTCTTGCGGATGCCGAGGCGAAGGCCGACCCCGCTCCCGCGCTGCTCGAGGAAGCGCCGGACCCGGTCGGCGGCGGAGGGGGTGAGTGTGATGGACATGGACATGGCCGTTGCCGTTCTTCGGGTGGGGAAGTGCAGTGGAGGCAGGGGAGGAGGGGCGCGGCCCTCTTCAGATGGGGGCGCCGGAGCGGCTTTCCACCTCCGGCACCGGCATGACGACCCGGCGCCCGCGCTCCTGGCGCGCCGCGACCTCCCGCACGCGGGCGCGCTCCACCAGGTCCCCCAGGTGGACGTCGCTCAGGAAGTCCCGGATGTGGGCGCCGAGATCGCTCCACAGGTCGTGCGTGAGGCAGCGCGCCTCGCTCTGGCAGTTCTCCTTGCCGCCGCAGCGGGTGGTGTCCACCGTGCGGTCCACCGCCCCGATCACGTCGGCCACGGCCACGCGCTCCGGGGGGCGGCACAGCCGGTAGCCGCCGCCGCGCCCGCGGGTGCCGGCGACCAGCCGCGCCTTGCGCAGCCGGGCGAAGAGTTGCTCCAGGAAGGCCAGCGAGATGCCCTGGCGGTGCGCGATGTCGGCCAGCGCCACCGGCCCGTCCCCATCGTGCAGGGCGAGGTCGAGCATGGCGGTGACCGCGTACCGGCTGCGGGTGTTGAGTCGCATGGCATGAAGCGCAACGAACGGATTGGGCGGCAAAATCACACATCCCGCGGGTCCAGTCAAGCGGCGGCTTGCCCTGCCGCCGTCGGTGCGGCGCCGGAAACGCTCCGGGCCGGGAGGGCCGCCGTGCGCCGCCGGAGGGGCTCAGACGTTGAACAGGAAGTGGATGACGTCGCCTTCGCGCACGACGTAGTCGCGGCCTTCGAGACGGCGTCGCCCCGCGTCCTTCGCGCCCTGCTCGCCGCCGTGCGCGACGAAGTCGTCGTAGGCGACGACCTCGGCGCGGATGAAGCCGCGCTCGAAGTCGCCGTGGATGCGCCCCGCCGCCTGCGGCGCGGTGGCTCCCGCGGGCACG
>CAZSPS010000324.1:0-2885 GCA_964608875.1 uncultured Ectothiorhodospiraceae bacterium | reverse complement strand
CCGGCTCGCCGTCGTCTCCGGCTCGCCCGCGGTCGCCGAAGCCCTGGAGGAGCACGGCCGCTACGTCATGGAGGAGACGCTGGCGCCGGAGCTCGACCGCGAGGGCGGCGGCTTCGAGGCCGAGTACCGGACCGAGCACCGGCTGGACGGCGAGCGCTGGCGCATCGAGCTCGCCCGCCGCTGACCCGCCGCCGCTAGCCCCCCCGGCGCGCGCGCCGGCCGGCGGGCCGCCGCCCCCGGTCCATCCACAGCAGGCGCGCCGCGAGCACCGCGGACTCGGTGAGGAAGGCGCCGATGAGCGCCCACATCCCGACCAGCGCCCCGTTCTCCGCCCCGAGCGCCAGGGCCGCCGCCCCCACCAGGCCCACCGTGAGCAGGCGCACCCCGGAGGCGACGGCGATGGCGCCGGTGCGCTTGGCCGCGATGAGCAGGCCGCGCGCGAAGGCGGCGGCGGCCATCGCCGCCGCCAGCACGAACCCGAGCGCGAGCGCGGGCGCGACGTACTCGGCCATGTGCGGGGGCAGCCCCATCACGTCCATGAGCACGCGCGAGCGCACCCACTGCAGCTGGAACAGCAGCATCGCGGACGCGAACGCGCCGCCCACGATGATCGCGAAGGTCGCGATCACCCGCACGTCGCGCCGGAACCACACCAGGGTCTGCACGGTCTGGATGACGTTGCGCAGCGGGCTCAACAGCACCCGCATCAGGCTGTCCAGCAGCCCGAACGCGGCCAGCGCCAGCTCCGGGCGCACGAAGCGCCCGAGGAACAGGTTGACGGTGAACGCCACCCCCGACTCCGCCGTCTGCATGATCATGATCGGCCACGAGAACTTCCAGAGGTCCCGGTAGCCGGGCGGATGGCGCCCGGCCGCGAGCCGGCGCAGGAACGGGCGCGCCAGGTAGAGGCCGAACAAGGTCTCGATGCCGATGCACGAGGCGAGCGCGATGGCGCCCACCTCCGCGCCCTCGAACCAGCGGCTCATCGCGGCCAGCACGACGGCGAGCCCGACCAGCCGCACCACGGTGCCCAGGGTCACGAAGATGGTCTTGCGCTCGACCATGAAGAGGCCGTAGACGAGCGAGCGCACCACCGCGAAGCACACCACGAGGCTGAAGATGAGGGTGCAGCGCTTGGCCGCCGCCACCACCTCGGGGCCGGCCCCGAAGAGGCCGCCGTAGATCCAGTCCCCGAACGGGGTCAGCCCCACCGCCGCGAACGCGGCGATGACGCCGCCCGCCACCTGCACGCTGAAGAACAGCAGCCGGCGCATCGAGGCGCGGTCGCGGATGTAGGACACGGCCACGAACTGGCAGGCCCACACCGGGCTGCCGAGCGTCGCGTGGAAGTAGAAGGCGATGGAGTAGGCGGCGAGGATCGGCTCGGGGTCCGACATGCGCGCCAGGAAGGCGGAGATGACCGCGTGCGAGATCATCATCAGCTCCGCCATGAGCATGAGCGGCAGGAAGAAGCGGAAGGCGTCGCCGAGCGAAGCCGGGCGCCGCAGCGCGCTCCGGCGCGACGAGGAGGACGATGGGGACGGGGATGGGGGCGGGGACGGCGGGGCCGTGTCGGAGGCGCGCGGCGGGCCGCCGGCGCCGCCGCCGCTGGCGGGGGCGTCTCCGGGGCCGTCCGCGGCCCCCGCCCCCGCGTCCTTCTTCAGCATGCCGCCCGAGGCGGATACCGCTCGGCGAACTCGCGTTCGAGCCGCGCCCGCTCCCGCACCGCCCAGGCTTCGTATTCGGGGCCGTGCCAGGCCCGGTGGTCGCCGGCCGCCGAAGCGAGGGCGTTGCGGTGGTAGAGCATCGCGTTGAACCGGTTATCGACGAACGAGTTGCGCCGCCGGCGCACCTTGCCCGGCACCCCGGCCACCACCGACCCGGGCGGGACCACGGTGCCTTCCGTGACCACCGACCCCGCGCCGACGATGGAGTCGTCCCCAATCTCGCAGCCGTCCATCACCACCGCCCCGATGCCGATCATGCAGCTCTCGCCGATGTCGGCGCCGTGCACCACGCAGTGGTGGGCGAGCGAGGTGTAGGCCCCGATGCGCACGCCGCCGCCGTAGGCCACGTGGAGCATCACGAAGTCCTGCACGTTGGCGTAGGGCTCGACCACCACCTCGTGGGCCTCGGCGCGCACGACCGCGTTCGGCCACAGCGAAGCGCCCTCGCCGATCCGGACCTTGCCGTAGAGCTGGACGCTGGGATGCACCCACGCGGGGCGGTCGAGCACGACCTCCGGTCCGTAGCGCGGCATCGCCGCCCCGCTAGCGGAACAGCCGGGCGCGCGGGGTGCCCTGGGGCGTGCGGCAGTTGTTGAGCATGCCCACCGCGCCCAGCGCGACGAACCACACCAGGGCCCACGCGGGGATGCTCAGGAAGAGGAACGACCAGGAGACTTCGGCGCACTCCCCCGAGCCGGAGAAGATCATCGCCACGGCCTCGAAGAACGGGAACGACCCCATGATGTAGGCGAGGCCCGGACCGCACTCCGGCGCCTCCCCCGGCGGCAGGCTCTGCAGCCACACGTGCCAGCCGGCGATGGCGGCGCCCGTCGCGGCGACGAGCCCCGACGCCGCGCCGTAGACGCACGACCCGCCCCGGCTGCGCGGACGATGCGCGGCGGCGAACAGGAACACCAGGGCGAGCACGGCGAACGCGAGCCGCTGCAGGATGCAAAGGGGACAGGGCTCCAGGCCCCAGGCGTATTCCAATACGTAGCCGTAGCCGAGGAGCAAAACGCATACGAGGGCGGCCCCCGCATTCACGATTGCTTTGGTAGGCACGCCCCGATTATAGCCGAAGCGGGGCGTGCCTACCAAAGCAATCGTGAATGCGGGGGCCGCCCTCGTATGCGTTTTGCTCCTCGGCTACGGCTACGT
>CAZSPS010000323.1:0-15410 GCA_964608875.1 uncultured Ectothiorhodospiraceae bacterium | reverse complement strand
CGCGCTCCAGGCGGTGCTCGACCTCTCGGTCGAATACTCCCTCGAAAGGGTCGCGTTCGAGCGCCCCATCGCCAAGTTCCAGGCCGTGCAGCAGAACCTCGCGCGGCTCGCGGGCGAGGTCGCCGCCGCCAACGCCGCCGCGCACTCGGCGGCGTCGGCCATCGAAAGCGCCGACCCCTGGGGCGACGCCGGGGGCGCGGGCGGTGCGGTGGACAGCGGCGGCGGCGGCGTTGGCGCGGCGGAGGCGGTCTTCGTGGAAGCGGCCTCGGCCAAGGTGCGGGCGGGCGAGGCGGCGCAGACCGGGGCGCTCATCGCGCACCAGGTGCACGGCGCCATCGGCTATGCCCGCGAGCACGTGCTGCACCGCCATACCCACCGCATGTGGTCGTGGCGCGACGAGTTCGGCGGCGAGAGCGAGTGGGCGCTGCTTCTCGGCGAGCACTTCGCCAAGCGCGGCGCGGACGGTCTGTGGCCTGCGCTCACCGCCGTCTGAGGAGGTTTGCGATGACGGCCCAGGGACTCCAGTTCGACCCGATCCGCCTGCCCCCGGAAGCGGAGCGGCTGCGCGGGGAGGTGCGCGAGTTCCTGCGCGCCGAGATCGCGGCCGGCACGTTCGACCCGGACGACCCGCACGGCGAGACCTTCAACCGCGAGTTCAGCCGCCGGGTCGGCGAGCGCGGCTGGATCGGCATGACGTGGCCGAAGCGCTACGGGGGCCGGGAGCGCACCTACCTCGAGCGCTACGTCGTCAACGAGGAGTTCCTGCTCGCCCGCGCGCCGACCCGCGCCCACTTCACCGCCGACCGTCAGAGCGGCCCCGTCATCATGCGCTATGCGCCGGAGCACGTCCGGCTCGACGTGCTGCCCCGCATCTGCCGGGGCGAGCTCACGTTCTGCATCGGCATGAGCGAGCCCGACTCGGGCTCCGACCTGTTCGCGGCCAAGACCCGCGCGGACTTCGACCGGGGCGCGGGCGAGGCCGGGGAGTGGGTGGTGAACGGCCGCAAGCTCTGGACCAGCGGGGCGCACAACGCGGACTACATGCTCGGGCTCTTCCGGACCTCGCCCCCCACCAACGCCAACCGGCGCCACGGCCTCACCCAGTTCCTGGTGCCCCTTGGGAGCACGCCCGGCATCACCGTGCGTCCGGTGCTCAACGCGGGCGGGGCGCACGACTTCAACGAGGTGGTGTTCGAGGACGTGCGCCTCCCCGCGGACCACGCGCTCGGCGAGGTCGACGGCGCGTGGAAGCAGGCGACGAGCGAGCTCGCCTACGAGCGCAGCGGTTCGGAGCGGTTCCTGGAGACGGTCCACGTGCTGATCGAGCTGCTGCGCGCGCTCGGCCCCGAACCGGAGCGGCGCGAGGCGGAGGGGGTGGGGCGCCTCCTCGCCCAGCTCCATACCCTGCGGCGCATGTCGATCTCGGTGGCGGGGATGCTCGCGGCGGGCAAGGAGCCGGTGGTCGAGGCGTCCATCGTCAAGGACCTGGGCACCAACTGGGAGCAGGCGCTGCCCGATGAGGTACGCCGGCTCGCGGCCTTCGCCGCGCGCGGGGGGCGTCTCGACGCCGAGCTCGCGCACGCCACCGTCATCGCGCCGAAGCTCACCATCCAGGGCGGGACGCGCGAGATCCTGCGCGGCATCATCGCGCGCGGCCTCGGGCTGCGGTAAGGGGAAGAGGCGCCCGGTTCAGGAGCCCGCGGTGAAGCCGCCGTCCACGACCAGGCCGTGCCCGGTGACGTAGCCCGCCCGCTCCGAGCACAGCCACGCCACCGCTTCCGCCACCTCCTCCGGCTCGCCGGGCCGGCGCATCGGTATGGCGGCCAGCATGGCGGGCTCCAGACGCGGGTTCCCCGCCGTCAGCGCGTCCAGCATGCGGGTGCGGATCGGCCCCGGACACACCGCGTTGACCCGCACCCCGCGCGCCGCGTACTCGAGCGCCGCGCTGCGGGTGAGGCCCATGACCGCGTGCTTGGACGCGGCGTAGACGGGGAGGTTGCGCGCCCCCTCGAGGCCGGCGATGGAGGCGGTGTTGACGATGGCCCCGCCGCCGTGCGCGGCCATGTGCGCGAGCTCCGCCCGCAGGCAGAGGTAGACGCCCTTCAGGTTGACGGCGCAGGTGCGGTCGAAGTCCTCTTCGCCGCCGTCCGCCGTGCGCGCGTAGGCGCCTTCGATCCCGGCGTTGTTGTGGGCGCAGTGGAGCCCGCCGAACGCCTCCACCGCCGCCGCCACCAGCGCCTCGACCTCGTCCGCGCGGGTCACGTCGCAGGCGACGAAGCGGGCCACGCCGCCCGCCTCCTCGATGCGCCGGGCCGTCTCCTCGCCGCCCGCGTCCGCGAGGTCGGAGACCACCACCCGCGCTCCCTCGCGCGCGAAGGCGAGCGCCGCGGCGCGTCCGATGCCGCCGCCCGCGCCGGTCACGAGCGCGGCCTTGTCCGCCAGTATTCCCGTCATCTCCCGTCTCCCCCTCGCCGGTGCATTGCCACGGCCCCGATTCTACGGCCGGCTTGCTACCATTGCGCCCCGTCGTCCGTCCGAACGCAGGAGGAAACGCCGCGTGGCCCATCCGGAGCTCGAGCAGATCGAGAAGATCGTCCCCGTCGCCCGCCGTCTCGAAGGCGACACCGTGATCCTGACCGGCGCCGGCAATGGCATCGGGCGGGCCGCCGTGGAGCGGTTCGCGGCCGAAGGGGCCAACGTGGTGGTCAACGACATCGACCCGCGGGTGGCGGACGCGGTGGCGGGCGAGCTCTGCGAGCGCTACGGCGAGGGCTGCGCGATCGGCTTCGGCGGCGACGTGACGGCCGAAGGCTTCAACCGGGCCATGGTGCGCAAGGCGGTCGAGACCTACGGCGAGCTCGACGCCTTCGTCGCCAACGCGGGGGTGACGCGCGACGCCGTACTCTCTCGGCTCGAACGCGAGAGCTGGGACAAGACCCTGGCCCTGCACCTCACGGCGCCGATGGAGCTGGCGCAGGCCGCGCTCGACGCCTGGCGCACCGCGAAGGACCCCTACCGCCGCCGCCGCGCCGTGTTCACCGCCAGCGTGTCGGCCCTCGGCAACGACGGCCAGTCCTCGTACTCCGCCGCCAAGGCGGGCATCCTGGGCTTCATGAGCACCTTCGCCATCGAGTGCCGCCAGCGCTACCGCCTGCCGCACGTGAACGCGAACGCGATCGGCTACGGCCCCATCGTCACCCGCATGACGCAGGAGGGGAAGGAGGACATCCGGGTCGGCGAGGAGACCATCACCATGGGGCTCCCGGAAGGGGCGCACGAGCGCATCGAGGAACGCACCCTGCTCGGGCGCATGGCCCCGCCGCGCGAGGCGGCGAACGGGCTCTACTTCCTCATCGGCCCCGACTCGTCCTTCTTCACCGGCAAGGTCCTGTGGATGGACGGGGGGACGTTCAAGCTGCTGCGTTCCTGAGCGCGGCGCACCGGCGGAAAACGAACGGAGGACGACCGGCGATGAGCGAGAACCGGTACTGCAAGGCGGAGCGGGACGGGCGGGTGCTGACGGTCACCATCGACCGGCCCGAAGTCATGAACGCCATCCATCCCCCGGCGAGCTTCGAGCTCGAGCGCGTGTTCGACGAGTTCGCGGCCGACCCCGAGCTCTGGGTCGCCATCGTCACCGGCGCCGGCGAGCGCGCGTTCAGCGCGGGCAACGACCTGAAGTACCAGGCCGCCGGCAACGACATGACCCGCCCCGGCGCCGGCTTCGGCGGGCTCACCGCCCGCCTCGACCTCACCAAGCCGGTGATCGCCGCCGTCAACGGGGTGGCGATGGGCGGCGGCTTCGAGCTCGCCCTCGCGTGCGACGTCATCGTGGCGTCGGAGAACGCGGTCTTCGCACTTCCCGAGCCGCGCGTCGGCCTCGCCGCCCTCGCGGGCGGACTCGTGCGGCTGCCGCGTCTCATCGGCGCCAAGCAGGCGATGGGGATGATCCTCACCGGCCGCCGGGTCGGCGCGGAGGAGGGGCGCGCGCTCGGCTTCGTCAACGAGGTGGCGGCGCCGGGCGAGCTGATGGCCGCGGCGCGCCGCTGGGCCGGCTCGATCCTCGAATGCTCCCCGATGTCCATCCGCGCCTCGAAGGAGGTGGTGTACCGGGCGATGGACGCCCCGGACCTCGCCACCGCGCTCGCGGGCGACTACCCCGCGGTGCACGCGATGCGCGCGAGCGAGGACTTCGTGGAAGGCCCGCTCGCGTTCTCCGAGAAGCGCCCGCCCCAGTGGAAGGGGCGTTGAGCAGGAGGTCCGCACCCGCCATGCCCAGCGTCCTCATCACCGGTGCCAGCACCGGCATCGGCTTCGCCACCGCACTGCGCTTCGCCCGCGCGGGCTACCGCACCTGGGCGACCATGCGCGACCTCGCCAAGGCGGGGCCGCTTGCCGAGGCCCGCGACGCCGAGGGGCTCGACGTGGAGCTGCTGGCGCTCGACGTGACGCGGGCGGATTCGGTGCGGGACGCCGCGGCCGAGGCGTTGCCGGGGGGGCTCGACGTGCTCGTCAACAACGCGGGTCTCGCCGGCGGCGCGCCCCTCGAGCTCGCGCCCGAAGAAGAGCACCGGGCGATGTTCGAGGCCAACTACTTCGGGGCGGTGCGGATGATCCAGGCCGTGCTGCCGCACATGCGCGAGCGCGGTGCGGGCGCCATCGTCAACGTCACCTCCGTCGCCGGGCGCATCGCGCTGCCGAACCAGGTGCCCTACAGCGCCTCGAAGTGGGCGCTCGAATGCGCGAGCGAGGCGCTGGCCCACGAGGTGCGGCGCTTCGGGGTGCGGGTGCGGGTCATCGAGCCCGGGGTCATCATGACCAGCATCTTCGAGAACGCGAAGGCCCGGACCCTGTTCGACCGCGCCTCGCCCTACATCGACCTCATGCGTCGCAACGGCAAGTTCTACTCCGCCGGCCACCGCGCGAACCAGCCCCCGGAGCTGGTCGCGGACGCGATCCTCGAAGCTGCGGAGTCGGACTCCGAGCGTCTGCGGTACGTGGTGGGGAGCGATGCGGAGGGGCTCCTGCGGGGCCGCGCCGCGATGAGCGACGAGGAGTGGATCGCGCTCGGGGGCGACCTCGACGACGAGCGCTACTGCGCCGAGTTCCGGACCCGCTTCGGCATCGACCTGCGCTGACCGGCCGGCCGATTCGCTATACTCGCTTCCGCCGGGCCGGAGCGCTGCGAAAGTGGCGGAACTGGTAGACGCGCCGGCTTTAGGAGCCGGTGGGGCAACCCGTGAGAGTTCGAGTCTCTCCTTTCGCACCACCTGCCCGCGGCCCGCGCTCCCGCCCGCCGCCTGACGAATTCGCGCAAAACCGGGACAACGCATGCAAGTCGCAGTCGAGTCCACCACCGGCCTCGAACGCCGGATGACGGTGGAGCTTCCCGAAGAGGGGGTCTCGCAGGAAGTGGGCGAGCGCCTGCGCCGCCTGATGCAGACCGCCCGCATCCCGGGCTTCCGTCCCGGCAAGGTGCCGATGAACGTGGTCGCCCGGCGGTTCGGGCCGGCGGTGCGCGACGAGGTGGTGGGCGAGCTCGTGCGTTCGAGCTTCGCCGACGCGGTGACCGGCGAGCGGCTGCGCCCGGCCGGCGAGCCCCGCATCGACTCGCTGGAGAGCGAATCCGGGCAGGGGCTGCGCTACACCGCGGTGTTCGAGGTGTTGCCGGAGATCCAACTCACCGGCCTCGACACCGTCGAGGTCCGCCGCCCGGCGGCCGGGGTGGAGGAGGCGGACGTGGACCGCATGGTCGAGACCTTGCGCCTGCGCGCCCGCGAGTGGCGGGAAGCGCCACGGGGCGTGCGCGAGGGCGACCGGGCGACGCTCGACTTCGAGGGCAAGCTGGACGGCGAGCCGTTCGAGGGGGGTACGGCCGAGGACCGGGTGGTGGAGATCGGGGCGGGGCATCTCGTGCCCGACTTCGAGAACGGGGTCCTCGGCATGGAGCCAGGCGCGGAGCGCGAGGTCGAGGTGCGGTTCCCAGGGGACTACCCGGCCGAGCGTCTCGCGGGCCGCACGGCGGTGTTCCGGGTGGCCGTGCGCAAGGTGGAGGAGGGGGTGCTGCCGGAAGTGGACGCGGAGTTCGTGCGCAAGCTCGGCATCGCGAGCGGCGAGGTCGAGGACTTCCGGCGCGACGTGCGGGCGAACCTCGAACGCGAGCTCGAGGCGGCGGTGTCGGCCGTGACCCGCAACCGGCTCCTCGACGCCCTGCTCGAACGGCACCCGGTCGAGGTCCCCGAGGCCCTGGTGGCGCGGGAGCTGCATCTGCAGCGGGCGCGGCAGGCGGCGGCGCTGGAGATGCACGGGCTCGACGCGGCCCGCGCGGCCGAGGCGGCGGACGGCGGCGGCGACGAGGCGCTGGCCCGCCGCCGGGTGCAGCTGGGGCTCCTGCTCTCGGAGGTGATCGCCGAGCACGACGCCGAGCCCGATCCGGACGCGGTGCGGGCGGAGATCGAGCGCATGGCCGCGACCTACGAAGACCCCGCCCGGGTGGTGGGCTGGTTCTACGCCGACCCCGCGCGCGTGCGCCGGATCGAGACGCAGCTGGCGGAGAGCCGGGCGATCGCCGCCGTGCTCGAACGGGTGCGGGTGGTGGACGATCCGGCCACGTTTGACGACCTGATGAATCCGGGGCAGACTATCGCCACGCCTTCTTGATCGGGATTGGTGCCATTCCTTTCCGAGAGGCATTCCAGCGCGTGCCGCGGGGCCGGGGAGCGGGCTCCGCCGCAGACCGTATCCTTCCCGGCGCCACGTCCCGCCGCGGCCCCCCGAAGCGGGGCCGGCGGCCGAACCGGAGCGAGCGAGCCGTATGAGCGAACGACCCTTCCCAGGCCCCGCGTCCGCCGCCTCGTCCGAGGTGCGGGGGCTGAACCTAGTGCCCATGGTGGTGGAGCAGTCGCCGCGCGGCGAGCGCGCGTACGACATCTACTCCCGGCTGCTGCGCGAGCGCATCATCTTCCTGGTGGGGCCGGTCGAGGACCACGTGGCGAACCTCGTGGTGGCGCAGCTGCTGTTCCTGGAGTCGGAGAACCCCGACAAGGACATCCACCTCTACATCAACTCGCCGGGCGGCACGGTGTCGGCGGGGCTCGCGATCTACGACACGATGCAGTTCGTGCGGCCCGACGTGAGCACCATGTGCGTGGGGCAGGCGGCGAGCATGGGCGCCCTGCTGCTCGCGGGCGGGGCCAAGGGCAAGCGCTACTGCCTGCCCCACTCGCGGCTGATGATCCACCAGCCGCTCGGCGGCTTCCACGGGCAGGCGTCGGACGTCGACATCCACGCCCGCGAGATCCTGAAGCTGCGCGAGCGCCTGAACGAGGTGCTGGCCGAGCACACCGGCCAGCCCCTGAAGAAGATCGCGGCCGACACCGAGCGCGACCGCTTCATGGGCGGCGAGGAAGGGGTGGCCTACGGGCTGGTGGACCGGGTGCTGGCGAACCGCGCCGAGGCCGCGTCTCCGGCCGCGCCGGCGGCGAAGGCGCCCGCCCCGGCGGACTGAAGGCCGGAGACGGCGCAACACGACGAGGAGCGGGGATGAGCGACGACAGGCAAGGCAAGGGCGGCAAGGGCGGCGAGGGCGATCGGCTGCTGTACTGCTCGTTCTGCGGCAAGAGCCAGCACGAGGTGCGCAAGCTCATCGCCGGGCCTTCGGTCTTCATCTGCGACGAGTGCGTCGACCTCTGCAACGACATCATCCGCGAGGAGGTGCGCGAGGCGCCGGGCGGTGGCAAGGGCAGCAAGCTCCCCTCGCCGCGCGAGATCAACCGCATCCTCGACGACTACGTGGTGGGCCAGACCTACGCCAAGAAGGTGCTGTCGGTGGCGGTCTACAACCACTACAAGCGCATGGAGTCCGGCCCGGCGGTGGACGAGGTGGAGCTGGCGAAGAGCAACGTGCTGCTCATCGGCCCCACCGGCTGCGGCAAGACCCTGCTGGCCGAGACGCTGGCGCGGCTGCTCAACGTGCCCTTCACCATCGCCGACGCCACCACCCTGACCGAGGCGGGCTACGTCGGCGAGGACGTGGAGAACATCATCCAGCGGCTGCTGCAGAAGTGCGACTACGACATCGAGAAGGCCCAGACCGGCATCGTCTACATCGACGAGATCGACAAGATCTCGCGCAAGTCCGACAACCCCTCCATCACCCGCGACGTCTCGGGCGAGGGGGTGCAGCAGGCGCTGCTCAAGCTCATCGAGGGCACCATCGCCTCGGTGCCGCCCCAGGGCGGGCGCAAGCACCCGCAGCAGGAGTTCCTGCAGGTCGATACCGCCAACATCCTGTTCGTGTGCGGCGGCGCCTTCGACGGGCTCGCCAAGATCATCGAGCGGCGCTCGTCCTCGCGCAGCGGCATCGGCTTCCGGGCCGAGGTGCGCGGCGAGAACGAGAAGAAGAAGCTCGGCCAGATCCTGCACGACGTGGAGCCCGAGGACCTCATCTCCTACGGCCTCATCCCGGAGTTCGTGGGCCGCATGCCGATCGTGGCGACCCTGGAGGAGCTGGACGAGGAGCAGCTCATCAGCATCCTGACCGAGCCCAAGAACGCGCTCACCAAGCAGTACGAGCGCATGTTCGAGATGGAGGGCGCGGCCATCGAGTTCCGCGAGGAGGCGCTGCGGGCGGTGGCGCGGCGGGCGATGGAGCGCAAGACCGGCGCGCGCGGCCTGCGGTCCATCCTTGAAGGCAGCCTGCTCGACACCATGTATGAGTTGCCCTCGATGGAGAACGTGGTCAAGGTCGTGATGGACGAGGGGGTGGTGGCGGGCGACACGCCCCCCCTCCTCATCTACGAGGGCGATGCGAAGCAGGCCGCCTCGGAGTAGGGCGCGCCGCGGACGAGGCAACGAAACGACAGGCAACCGACACAGGTGACTCAATTGGCTGACGCTCCATCCCCTGGCGGCGCGCGGCCGGTGCTTCCGGTCCTTCCACTGCGAGACGTGGTGGTCTTCCCCCACATCGTCATCCCGCTGTTCGTGGGCCGCGAGAAGTCCATCCGCGCCCTCGACCTCGCGATGAAGGCGGACAAGCGCATCCTGCTCGTGGCGCAGAAGGACGAGGCGCACGAGGACCCGGCCCCGGACGACCTCTACGAGGTCGGCGCGGTGTCGTCCATCCTGCAACTGCTGCGCCTGCCCGACAACACCGTCAAGGTGCTGGTGGAGGGCGGCGAGCGCGCGCGCATCGTCCGCTGCGTCGAGACCGGCGACCACATCGAGGCGGAGGTGGAGCCGCTCGCGCCCGCGCGCGCGCGCTCGGCCAAGGAGATCGAGGCCCACGTCCGCACCCTGCTGGCGCAGTTCGAGCAGTACGTGAAGGTCAACCGCAAGGTGCCGTCGGAGCTCCTCGCCTCGCTGTCGGATATCGACGACGCGGAGCGGGTGGCCGACACCATCGCCTCGCATCTCGGGATCAAGACTGAGGACAAACAGGCGCTGCTCGAGATGGCGGACATCACGAAGCGCATCGAGCGCCTCATCGCGGCCATGCAGGAGGAGATGGAGCTGCTGCAGGTCGAGAAGCGCATCCGCGGGCGCGTCAAGCGCCAGATGGAGAAGAGCCAGCGCGAGTACTACCTGAACGAGCAGATGAAGGCCATCCAGAAGGAGCTGGGCGACATCGAGGACGCGCCGAACGAGCTCGGCGAGCTGGCCAAGAAGATCGAGAAGGCCGGCATGTCGGACGAGGCCAAGCGCAAGGCGTCGGGCGAGCTGGCGAAGCTCAAGAGCATGTCGCCGATGTCCGCCGAGGCCACGGTCGTGCGCAACTACGTGGACTGGCTGGTCAACGTCCCGTGGAAGAAGCGCACCCGCGTGCGCCACGACATCGCCAAGGCGGAGGCGGTGCTGGAGGCCGACCACTACGGGCTGGAGAAGGTCAAGGAGCGGATCCTCGAGTACCTGGCCGTCCAGCAGCGGGTGCGCAAGCTCAAGGGGCCGATCCTGTGCCTGGTGGGGCCGCCGGGGGTGGGCAAGACCTCGCTCGGGCAGTCCATCGCGCGCGCCACGGGGCGCAAGTTCACCCGCATGTCGCTCGGCGGGGTGCGCGACGAGGCGGAGATCCGGGGCCACCGCCGCACCTACATCGGCGCGCTGCCCGGCAAGATCGTGCAGAACCTCGCCAAGGCCGGGGTGCGCAACCCGCTGTTCCTGCTCGACGAGGTCGACAAGATGTCGATGGACTTCCGGGGCGACCCATCGTCGGCCCTGCTCGAAGTGCTGGACCCGGAGCAGAACCACACCTTCAACGACCACTACCTGGAGGTCGACTACGACCTCTCGGAGATCATGTTCGTGGCGACGGCCAACACCATGAACATCCCCGACCCGCTGCTCGACCGCATGGAGGTGATCCGGCTCGCGGGCTACACCGAGCCCGAGAAGCTCAACATCGCCAAGCGCTACCTCGTGCCGAAGCAGATGAAGAACAACGGGGTGGAGTCGAAGGAGCTCGGCCTCTCCACGGGCGCGGTGCGCGACATCGTCCGCTACTACACGCGCGAGGCCGGGGTGCGGAACATGGAGCGCGAGATCGCGAAGATCTGCCGCAAGGTGGTGAAGGAGAGCGCGTTGAAGCCGCGCGCCGGCCGGGTCGTGGTGAGCCCCCGCAACCTCGAACGCTTCCTCGGGGTGAAGCGCTTCCGCTACGGGCGCGCGGAGGACGAGGGCCGCATCGGCCAAGTGACGGGCCTCGCCTGGACCGAGGTGGGGGGCGACCTCCTCACCATCGAGGCCGCGGTCACGGCCGGCACCGGCAAGCCCCTGTTCACCGGCCGGCTCGGCGACGTGATGCAGGAGTCCATCAAGGCCGCCATGACCGTCGTGCGCAGCCGGGCGGAGAGCCTCGGGGTGGCGGCGGACTTCTACCAGAACCACGACGTGCACCTGCACGTGCCCGAGGGGGCGACCCCGAAGGACGGGCCGAGCGCGGGGGTGGGGATGCTGACCGCCATCGTGTCGGCGCTCATCCGCACCCCGGTGCGCCCGGACGTCGCGATGACCGGCGAGATCACCCTGCGCGGCGAGGTGCTGCCGGTCGGGGGGCTGAAGGAGAAGCTGCTGGCGGCGCTGCGGGGCGGCATCCGGACCGTGCTCATCCCCGGCGAGAACCAGCGCGAGCTGGCGGAGATCCCGAAGGACATCAAGCAGGCGCTGGAGATCGTCCCGGTGAAGTGGATCGACGAGGTGCTGGCCATCGCGCTCGAGAAGGCGCCGGAGGGCCGCGCCGGGGCGGGCGCGGGCAAGCCGCCCGCGGAGCTGCTCCCGCCCGCGCCCGGCGGCCGCCGGGACCCGGTCACCACGCACTGAGCCCCGTTTCCCGGCGCCGCGGCGGGCGCGAGGGCCGCCCGGCGCGGCGCCTGCGCAGGCTATGGAAACGCGGGCGGCGATGGCTTATCCTGACGCCCCGCCCGGGGGGTGCTTAGCTCAGCCGGAAGAGCGTCGCCCTTACAAGGCGAAGGTCGGGGGTTCGATTCCCTCAGCACCCATGGTTTCCGGCCGTCCGCACGGCCGGCTGCGAGCGAACGGAGTGGTAGTTCAGTTGGTTAGAATACCGGCCTGTCACGCCGGGGGTCGCGGGTTCGAGTCCCGTCCACTCCGCCAACACCCTTCCCGCCGCCACGCCCCGCCTCCGGGCGGGCGCGCCTGACGGCGACGGCGCGCCGCCGTGCTCCAGCAGATCCGCGACCGCGCCCACGGGTTCATCGCGTGGATCGTGGTGATCCTCATCTGCATCCCGTTCGCGCTGTGGGGGGTGCACGAGTACCTCGGGCCCGACCCGAACGTGCCGGTGATGGAGGTCGACGGCGAAGAGGTCACCCTCACCGAGTACCGGGCCGCCCTGCAGCAGACGCGGGCCGCCCTCGAACGGCAGTTCGGGGGGCGGGACGTGTCCCGCTTCTTCGGCGAGGGGCGCATCCGGGAGCAGGCCCTGGAGTCCCTCGTCCAGGAGCGGCTGCTGGTGCGGGCGGCGGACGAAGCCGGCTTCACGATCTCGGACGAACAGCTCGCGCGCGCGATCCGGTCCGTGCCCGCCTTCCAGCGCGAAGGCGCGTTCTCGACGGAGGAGTACGGGTTCGTCCTCAGGCGCAGCGGCCTCACCCCCGGCCGCTTCGAGGACGACACCCGGCGCCGGCTGCTGGAAGAGCAGCTGCGCACCGCGCTCCTCGCCTCGGCCGTCGTGCCCGAGGCCCGGGCCGCGCGCCTCGCCGCCCTGGAGGCGCAGCGGCGCGAGTTCTCCGGGCTCACGATCCCGGCCTCCCGGTTCGAGGACGAGGTGGAGGTCCCGGAGGAGGACGCGGCCCGCCGCTACGAGGAGAACCGGGCCGCCTACATGACCCCGGAGGAGGTCCGGCTCCGGTACGTGGTGCTGTCGCGCGACGCCCTGGCCGCGGAGGTCGAGGTGCCCGAGGAGCTCCTGCGCGAGCGTTACGAGGGCCGCAAGGCAGGCTTCACGGTGGAGGAGCAGCGCCGGGTGAGCCACATCCTGGTCGCGGTGGACGACGCCGCCGCGGGCGGCGGCGAGGGAGAGGCGGCGGCGCGCGCGCGGGTGCAGGAGCTGCGGGCGCGCATCGTGGCCGGGGAGACGTTCGAGGACGTGGCGCGCGAGGCCTCGGAGGACCCGGGCTCGGCCGCGTCCGGCGGAGACCTCGGCTACGGCGGGCGCGGCATCTGGGTGCCCGCCTTCGAGGAGGCCGCGTTCTCGCTGCCGGTCGGCGAGTTGAGCGAGCCCGTGCGCTCCACCTTCGGCTTCCATCTCATCCAGGTGGCGGACGTGCGCGAGAGCCGGGTGCGCACCTTCGAGGAGGCGCGCGAGGAGCTCGAGCGCGAGTACCGCGAGGACGAGGCGGACCAGGCCTACTTCGAGCAGCTGGAGCGCCTGTCGAACCTGGCGTTCGAGCAGCCCGACAACCTGGACGACGCGGCCGACCTGCTCGGCCTCGCGCTCGAGGAGAGCGGCTTCGTCTCGCGCCGCGGCGAAGCGGGCCATGCGGTGCTCGGCGACCCGGCGGCGCTCGCGGCCGCGTTCGGCGAGGACGTGCTGGCCGGGAACAACAGCGAGGTCGTGGAGCTGGAGGGATACCGGGCGGCGGTGCTGCGGGTGGAAGAGCACCGGGAGCCGCGCCAGCGCTCCCTCGACGAGGTGCGCGAAGAGATCGTCGCGGCGCTGCGGGCGGAGCGGACGGCGGAAGCGGCCCGCGCGGCCGGCCGCGAGCTGCTCGGCCGGCTGCGGGCGGGCGAGGCGATGGACGAGGCGGCGGGAGAACTCGCCTGGAGCGAGCGGCGCACGGCCGGCCGCGACGACCCGGAGCTGCGCCCGGCCGTGCGCGGCGTGCTGTTCGCGATGCCGCATCCGGAGACGGGCGCGCGGCCCGTGTTCGACGGGGTCGCGACCGCGGGCGGCGGCTTCGAGGTGCTCGCGCTGCACCGGGTCGTGGAAGGGGAAGAGGGAGAGGAGGGGGAGGCGTCCGCGCCGCTCGACACCCTGCGCGACGAGCTGTCGCAGCAGTCCGGCCTGCAGGCCTACGAGGCGTTCCTCGCCGGGCTGCGCGAGCGGGCGGAAGTGCGCATCTTCGAGGAGCGGCTCGCGAACGAGGACTATCCCGGGGAGCCGTAGCAGCGCCTGCGGCTCGCCACCGCGCCGCTTCCCGCGTTCAGCAGATGGCGCTCATGCGGCTGCCCGAGCGGAACCGCTGGCGCAGGAACTCCATCTGGTCGGCGAGGATGCGCCGGTTCGACAGCACCAGGTACTCCGCCCGGTTCGGCTCGAACGGCACGGCGAGCAGCGGCATGCCGGCCTCGTCCGGGGTGCGCGCCCCCTTCGCGTGGTTGCACGCCCGGCACGCGGTCACCACGTTGGTCCAGTGGTCGCGTCCGCCCCGGGACAGCGGCAGCAGATGGTCGCGGGTCAGCAGGTGGGACGGGAAGCCGCCGCCGCAGTACATGCAGGTGAAGGCGTCGCGCAGGAACAGCTGGCGGTTCGAGAGCGGAGGCGTGCCCGCGCGGTGGGCGCCGGCGTGGCCCTGCACGGCCACGATGGAGCTCACCGTGACCCCCGAGCGCCGGCCGGTCGCGCGGTTGCGCCCGCCCCGGAAGGTGAACGCCGTCTCCCCGATCGACCAGGCGATGCGCCCGCGCGCGTCGAGCGCGACGGCCTCCTGCCAGCCGATCCAGCGCATCGGCTGGCCGGTGACCTCCAGGCGCAGGATGGGGGGGATCGCGTGCACTGCTCTCGCTCGCCGTCCGCTCGCTCGGCCCCGCTCCGGACCGGTTGCGCCCTATTCTCCCCGATCCGCCGATATTTTCAAGCAGCGGCAGGGCCGGGCCGTTTCGCCTACAATCCCCCCACGGGCCCCGCGCCCGCCGCGCCGCCGCCGGCAGCGCAGGAGACAGGCACGGGAGGAAGCCGATGCGGGTCATCGATCTCAGCATGACGGTCTCGGACTGGGACCACAACTCGTTCGCCCCCGAGGAGACCTACTTCAAGCTCCGCCCCATCATCAACTGGGAGGAGCACGGCTTCGTGTCGAACATGGTGGAGATGACGGTGCATGCCGGGACGCACATCGACTCCCCCCACCACTTCTACCGGGACATGCCGTCCATCGACAAGATCTCGGCCGAGGAGTTCGTGGGCGACGCCGTCGTCCTCGACCTCACGTTCAAGGGTCACGCCAACGCGCGGATCACGGTCGAGGACATGGAGCGCGCGGAGAGGGCCCTCGCCGGCCAGGGCATCGAGCTGGAGCCAGGGCTCATCGTGCTGCTCAGGACCGACTGGCCGAACAAGAAGTCGCCGCTGGACCCGAGCTGGTGGAACGAATCCCCGTGCCTGACGAAGGAGTCGGCCGAATGGGTCGTCGCCCGCAAGCCTCGTGCCGTCGGGTTCGACTTCGCCCAGGAGGAGAAGGGCTCGGACCACGAGTACGAGAAGGCCGAGGAGATCCTGACCGGCGCGATGCGGGTCCACAAGGCGATACTGCCCAACATCACCTTCCAGATCGAGAACATGGTGAACCTTGACAAGCTCCCCTCCAAGGTCAAGCTGATCGCCCTGCCGGCGAAGTGGGAGGCGGAGTCCGCGCCGGCGCGCGTCATCGGCCTGGTCGACTGAGTATCTTCGGGTGTCGCCCGCCGGATCGACATACCTCTATGCCTCTCCCCCGGGCCCAGGGCCTTGAGGAGCCGGGCCCGGACCTCTTCGACCTCGCCCGATCCGTCAATGCGCGCGAAGCGCAGCCGCCCCCGGTTCGCGCGCTCATGGACTTCCGGAAAGGAAGCGGGATAGGATTGCGCACGCCTTGCATCCCGGTGGGGGGCGGTCCCCGGAACCGCCCGGGGCGGCGGCGCCGGGCGGTCACGGGAGTCCTCGGGTGTTCGGGATACGTCGCGCGCTGCAAGGG